>JAWOBE010000218.1:0-13496 GCA_046498185.1 Desulfatiglandaceae bacterium
TGATACCTAATCCTGAATCGGGCTGGGGTGTTACCGTCGGCATCGCCGAAGGACTCGCAAAGCCGCTGTATCCTGCGCTGATCAAGCTGCCGCAGGCGGTCAGAACTTTTCAAGAAGAAACCCGCAAGGCCCGCGCAATAGAGGTCGGGCTGAAGTTCGGAGGAATCGACTCCCTTCTTCGAAACAAATGCGTTGCAATGTGTGACGACAGCATCGTACGCGGCAGCATCAGTGAAGGAGGCTCCGTCTGGGTGGTATACAACGCCGGGGCGAACTACATCGAATTCTGGATTTCATACGGACCCATGTTTTTCCCCTCTTTCAAAGAATGGCACAGGGGTGAAGAAAGTATTAAAGAGCTTGCCGTCCAAAGAGCTTTTCCCGACAGTAATCCCTACGACAAATCTCTGGATGAAATCAACAGGAAGGTGGCGAGCCTGATTGGAGTCGACGAGGTCAGATACAACACCCGGGATGGAATCCGGAAAGTCTCGGGAGACGGGTCTTTTCAGGCCCTCGATGCAAGCTATCCCATCGACGAAGCATTCTGGCCTGACTGGCTCAAGGTGGAAGTGGAAAAATACCACCGTTTTAGGAGTATCTGAAACACTCAAACACAAACCTAACTTCGGGTACGTCCCTATGACCTGATATTCCGTTGCAACAGCGACCCCCGCCTGAAATGATATTTCTATTACTTTCACACCTTTTAGTTTATAATACAAATTTATTCAATGTTGATGTTTTTCGTCTTCACCTCGATTGGTGCTTGAAGAAAAATTTAAACTAATATTTCAGTGTCTCTGCTATTTTAAACCATATGAATCCTTATCGTTTGCAGACCAACAATCGTAAACCAACAACCTGCTCCGGCTTTTTCAGCGGCACCTGCTTAAAGAGGTTTCGAATTTGCGGACCCAGGTTCTGATTATAGGCGGTGGGGTGACAGGCACCGGACTTGTCAGGGATCTTGCACTGCGCGGCATCAAATGTATCCTGGTGGAGAAACAGGATCTCAATGCCGGGGCGTCCGGAGCTAATCACGGCCTGCTGCACAGCGGAGCCAGGTATGTCGCCGGCGATTCTCAATCCGCAGCTCAGTGCAGGGTGGAAAACGAGCTGCTTAAAAAACTGGCGCCGCACTGCATAGAAAACACCGGTGGACTTTTTGTCGCTGTTGAAGGGGACGACGAAAAATACTCGGCTGAATTTCCTGATTTATGCGCAGCAGCGGGTATTCCCGCTCTCCCGTTGACGCCTCGCGAAACACGCGAACGTGAACCGTTGCTGACAGACAGAATATCAGCAGCCTATGAAGTCGAAGACGCTTCGATCGATCCGTTTCGGCTTTCCCTCGCCAATATGCATCACGCAATTTCCCTCGGCTCCCTCTTACTTTGTCACTGCGAGGTGACGGGTTTCGAAATCGATAACGGGCTAATTCTGGCGGCCCGGCTCCGCGACACCTCCAACGGACGAAAAATCCTGGTGGAAGCCGAACAGTTTGTAAATGCCGCCGGAGCATGGGCCGGCATCACCGCGGCGATGGCCGGGGCCTCGATCCCGATTCTTTATTCCAAGGGGACATTACTGGTCACGGGGCACCGCCTGTGCCACAGAGTGGTGAATCGACTTCGCCCTCCCTCCGACGGAGATATCGTGGTGCCCGGGGGAACCGTTTCCATCCTTGGAACCACCTCGATCAGGATCGAATCCCTGGATGAAGTAGCGCCCAAGGTAAACGAGGTGGACCTGATCGTAGAAGAAACCAAGGCCCTTCTGCCGTGTGTCGAAGAAACACGTTTGATCCGGGCTTTCACCGGCGTCAGACCTTTGATCTCGCAGACTGGAAAATTTGATGATCGCTCCGTTAGCCGTGGTTTCGCCCTCCTGGATCATCTCTCGGATGGCCTCAAAAATTTTGCGACGATAGCCAGCGGGAAACTGACTACTTATCGCTTGATGGCGGAAACGGCAGCTGACCTTGTTTCTTCAAGACTGGGCAATTCAAACCCGTGCCTGACCTCACGCGAACACCTTCCCGACCCCGCCGTCTGCCGCTGGACCGAGCCGGCTTCATCCCCTAAAAAGTGGTTCGGGAACGGAAAGCGCCAATCCATAATGTTGTGCGAGTGCGAAATGGTTCCGGCAAGCACGGTTGATCTCATCGCAGATTGCCTGCAGGAAAACGGGAAAAAGGTGAATCTCAAGGCTCTAACACTTCGAAGTCGAATAGGCAAAGGCCCCTGTCAGGGTACTTTTTGCGGTTCGCAGGTGACATCATATCTTTATGACCGTGGCCTGTATGATTCAAATTCGGGGCTGAAAGACCTCGGGAAATTTTTGATCGAAAGGTGGAAAGGCATCCGCCCGATCCTCCTGGATACACAACTGGCCCAGGCCGAATTGCAGGAAGCGCTTTATTGCGGATTTTTCTGCCTGGAACTCGGGAATCCCGAAGATATCGACGTCTGAATATTATTCTTTGAGAGCGTCAACCATGGAAAACACCGAAACAATTGACTCTGAACTGGCGGTAATCGGAGCAGGCATCGCCGGGATGGCGGCGGCCATGTTCGCATCGAACAGAGGCATCCCAACTGTTCAAATCGGACGAACCGGCGAAATAGCTTTAGCAAGCGGCCTTATCGACCTCATGGGAGTTTATCCGCTGAATAAAGAATTTATATTGGAAGATCCCTGGGCTTCAATTGAATTATTGACCCAACAATCCCCCGAACATCCTTACGCTCGTCTTGGAAAGAAAAAAATTCTGAATGCATTGAACGAAGCGGTCGAATTTCTCGGACAATTCGGGCTTCTTTATCAAGGTTGCGGCGAAAAAAACTCACTGGTACTAACCCCGGCCGGTACCCTGAAGCCGACATATTTTGTCCCGTCAGGAATGTGGAACGGCGTTCAATCCCTAAAGGATGGAACCCCATGCACGATTGTGGGTTTTCAAGGTTTGAAGGGGTTCAGCCCACGGCAGATGACAACCGTACAACAGCACCTACGGCCTGGAATGCACGCCGCGAAGATATCCTTCCCGGCTGCCCCTTCCAACTCCGAAATTTATCCGGAGCAACTGGCGCGTCGATTTGATCTTCCGGAAGAAATACGTCTGTTGGCAGGTCTTTTGCGGCCTAACATCGCCAACGCAGGTGCTGTCGGCCTTCCGGCGGTACTCGGAATTTATCGCTCGAAACAGGCGATAGTAGAGCTTGAACAGGCACTGGGCATAAAGGTTTTTGAAATTCCAACGATCCCGCCCTCTGTCCCGGGCATCCGCCTCAAAGAAACCTTCTCTACGGGGCTGCGCCACAGCGGCGTCCATTTGCTGCACCAGTTTCGGGTGCTTGAAGCGGCGTCGGCCCAAGGGGATAAATTTCATTTGAAGGTAGGTCGAAAAAACCCTGAACTGACAATCAGGGCTTCAGGCGTAATCCTTGCGAGCGGGCGATTCATCGGAGGAGGACTTCATGCTGAAAGAACCGGGATTCGCGAGACGATTTTCCATCTCCCGGTGCACCAACCAAGCAACCGGGAATCCTGGCATCGGATGAACCCGATGGATATTAGAGGACATCCGGTGAATCGCGCCGGGCTTGAAGTTGACAAAAGTTTCAGGCCTTTAAAAAACGGCGGCCCTGCATTTGAAAATTTATATGCCGCAGGATCCATTTTGGCGCATCAGGATTGGATGCGGATGAAATGTGGAGCCGGTCTTTCCATCGCAACCGCTTTCGGGGCGGTTGAAGCCTTCAGTGCATCCCTCCGTTCATAGAGCATCTGATGAATGGTCGGCGGCTATGCCTTTGAACGATTAAACCAACAATCTCGATGAAAAACAGATTAAAATATGGTAATGAAAATAAAGACCCTACCCGAAGCGCGGCTTGGTATAGGTAATTTTTTATTGACAGATGTCTATCATTCGAATTAAGTTGTTCGTTTATTATTTATAAGAGTTGAAAAATGTTTGAAAGTTTGTCAGAAAAACTGGATGGTACGCTCAAAAAGCTGACTGGCCGGGGTAAATTGAGCGAAGGCAACATAAAAGACGCCCTCAAGGAGGTGCGTTTGGCGTTGCTGGAAGCGGATGTTAACTATAAGGTCGTAAAAAACTTCATAGAGGACATCCGACGCCGGGCGGTGGGCGTAGAAGTTTTGCAGAGCCTTACACCCGGTCAACAGTTCATAAAAATTGTAAATGAAGAGCTGGCCTCCTTGATGGCCCATGAAAATCAAGGGCTTCAGCTGACTGGCCGAAGTCCTTTTTGTATAATGCTTGTGGGACTTCAGGGCTCCGGAAAAACAACCACGGCCGCCAAGCTGGCTGGCTATCTTCGCAAGCAGGGCCGACATCCGTATCTGGTGCCTGCTGATGTATACAGACCTGCAGCGGTCAAGCAACTCGAAAAACTGGGAGCGATGATTGAGATTCCGGTATACGAGACGGATATAAATTCAAAGCCGGAGTTCATATGCGGGGATGCCGTATCTCGTTCGGGTTCTGCTGGTGCGGATGTAGTCATACTTGATACCGCCGGCAGATTGCATGTTGATGAAAACCTGATGAATGAGCTGGTTCGGATCAAGGAAACCGCTGCTCCGGTGGAAATCCTGTTCGTAGCCGACGCCATGACCGGGCAGGACGCGGTAAACGTGGCCGCAAAATTCGACGAAGCGCTGGACATAACCGGAATAGTGCTTACGAAGATGGAAGGCGATGCCAGAGGCGGCGCAGCTCTTTCTATTCGGGCGGTGACCGGCAAACCGGTAAAATTTATCGGTGTCGGAGAAAAAGTGACCGCACTTGAGGCTTTTCATCCGGAAAGAGTGGCTTCACAGATCCTTGGCATGGGCGATGTCGTATCTTTGATCGAAAGGGCCCAGGAGGAATTCGATGAAAAGCAGGCTGCGGAACTTCAGAAGAAGCTGCGTAAAAACGAATTTGATCTCGAAGATTTCAAATCACAGCTTGTACAGATGAAAAAACTGGGCTCCGTGGAAGACATTATGAGCATGCTTCCCGGCATGGGGCGGATGAACAAAAAAATCAAGCAGCTTTCCCCTGATGACGGCGAGCTTGGCAGGGTGGAAGCCATTATAAATTCCATGACCAGAGAAGAGCGACGAAAGTACAGAATAATAGATGGCAGCAGAAGGCGAAGAATCGCCGCCGGCAGCGGGACCACTGTACAGGATGTCAATCGATTGCTTAAAAATTTCAGTCAGATGAAAAAAATGATAGGACGTTTCTCCAAAAAAGGGCATCGTGGAATGGGTTCCTTGTTCGGCTGAAACCTATAAAATTACTGGGCACGAGGGGGTGATAAACTCTAATGGCAGTTAAAATCAGATTGGCGAGAATGGGTTCCAAGAAAAAACCTTTTTACCGGATCGTGGCGGCTGACTCCGAATCCCCGCGCGACGGCAAATTTCTGGAAATTCTTGGATATTATGATCCAATGAAAGAACCGGCAGCCGTGAAGATGCACGAAGAAAAGGTAAACTATTGGCTCGAAAAAGGAGCCCGGTTTACTGAATCGGCCGGGGTGATCCTTAAAAAACATGGCTTATTGAACGCCAAACCGGCGGCAAACTGACGGGAATGCAGAGGTGAAATCTTAGACGGAGGTGTATCGAGATGAAGGACTTGATTACATACATCGCGAAAGCACTCGTGGATAAGCCGGAAAGTGTCTTAGTAACCGAGATTGAGGGAGAACAAACTTCTGTAATAGAACTGAAAGTTGCCAAAGAAGACCTTGGTAAAGTCATAGGCAAACAAGGCAGAACGGCCAGGGCTATGAGAACTATCTTGAGTGCCGCCTCCACTAAGATCAACAAGAGATCGGTTCTGGAGATTCTCGAATAATCTTGAGGAAGATTTCACCGTTTGATTTGATTCTGGTGGGGAAAGTGATCCGGCCTCATGGAACGGCGGGGTTTGTCCGTGTCGCCTCCTACTCTGGATCTGAAGCTTCTTTTGTTGAAGCGGGCACTGTTTTCCTTAAAAAGTCGTCCGGAGAAATATGCAGATTCAGGGTTCTTGAAGCCAAGCCTCACAAGAGGTTGGTGTTAATGCACCTGGAGGGAATCAATTCGGTTCCTTCGGCGGAAAAGATACGCGGTTCGGATATCTTCGTCGAAAAGAAAAATCTTTCCAGGGCCGACGATGAAGTCTTCTGGTTTGAGCTGATCGGTCTCGCGGTCTGCCTGGATACCGGAGAAGAAATCGGCAGGGTTTCCAAAATAATACCAACCCCGGCCCATGATATCTATGTTGTGCGGAAAGGTTCGAAGGAATACATGATTCCCGCCGTTCATGAAGTGGTTGAAAAGATAGACATTCAGGCCGGAACAATCGTGATAAAGCCTCCGGAAGGCTTATTGGAAATAAATGAGATTTGATATCCTCACGATATTTCCCGGCATGATTTCATGCTATTTGAACGAAGGGGTGCTCGGAAGGGCTACGGCGGATAAGCGGGTCGATATCAGGGTGGTTAATATCCGGGATTTCGCAGAAGGAGTTCATCGAAGCACCGACGATAGGCCATATGGAGGAGGCGCCGGGATGGTGATGCGTCCCGATCCGATTTACCGGGCGCTTGAATCCATAGACCGTCCAGAAGGAAGAAACGGAGTAGTACTGCTGAGCCCGGGGGGGGAGCCATTCAACCAGGCTATGGCATGGGAATTTTCCCGTTGGAATCAGCTGATGTTGATATGCGGTCGCTATGAAGGAGTCGACGAAAGAATCAAACTTCTTTGTGTGGACCGAGAAATTTCGATAGGCGATTATGTGCTGAGCGGAGGAGAACTCGGTGCGCTGGTGGTTATCGATGCAATAAGCCGCCTGCTTCCCGGGGTTCTTGGAGACGATGATTCCGCTCTGGGGGATTGTTTCGAAGGTGGCAGGCTTAAATATCCGCAATACACAAGACCTGCGGAATTCAAGGGATGCCGGGTTCCACCTGTTCTTTTGAACGGAAATCACGAAGAAATTCGTAAATGGCGTAAAAGGGAGGCGGTGAAGCGGACACTCGAAATGAGACCCGACCTTTTCAGGGTAAGGGATCCGGACGAGGAAGAAAAAAATATCCTGGAAGATTTGCGACTTGAGCAAACCTGATTCAGAAAAAGACGGTTTAAGCGCTGTTTCGCATTATGGGAATAAACAGGAACGAGATGACCAATGGAACTCTACATCGGGCTTGTCCACCACCCTGTATACAATAAACGATACGAAACGATCGCCTCTGCCGTTACAATTTTCGATCTGCATGACATTGCCAGAACCGCCGCGACATATAACGTCAAACGGTTTCTGGTCATAACCCCGCTTGAAGATCAGCAGCAACTGGTTGGTCGGGTGCTTGATCACTGGGTTAAAGGATTTGGTGCCCAGTATAATGGAAATAGAAAGGAAGCGCTGGAACTGATAGATTTAGTCCCGTCCATCGATGACGCCGTGAAGCGCGCGACCGGTGAAAACGGAACAGGGCCGTTGGTCGTTGCCACGGGTGCACGGGAAACGGAGTTTCGATCTTTATCGTTTAAAGATCTCCGTCGGATTTTGGAAGGGTCAGCCCCTGTTCTGCTTCTGTTTGGAACAGCATGGGGGTTACATCGACAGGTGCTCGAGCAGGCCGACTTTGTTCTGGAACCCGTGAAAGGACCGGTTCAGTATAACCATCTCTCAGTAAGATCGGCTGCTGCTATTATCCTTGACCGGCTGATTGGTACGGACCGCCGGTGATGAAATAGATTTGGAGGAAGAAATGGATGCCATAGAAATAATTGAAAGAGAACAAATGCGGGGCGATATGCCCGATTTCAACCCCGGCGACACTGTAAAAGTGCACGCGCGGATCAGAGAAGGCGACAAAGAGAGGGTACAGGTATTTCAGGGAGTTGTTATACGGAAACGAGGTGGAACCACTGGAGCGACATTTACGGTGAGAAAAGTTTCTTATGGTGTCGGCGTCGAGAGGGTCTTCCCGATGCATTCTCCCATAATCGACCGCATCGAAATCCTCACCCGAGGTAAAGTCAGGCGCGCCAAGCTCTATTATCTTAGAAACCTTCGTGGGAAAGCAGCAAGGATTAAGGAAAAAAGAAGATAGAGCTGATGAAGCTGTACTTTTCAGGGAAACGCCAGTGCTTGTAAGCTTAACTTTATGGTGACCTTTAGGCCGATCTGGTCATAGTTTCAAATGTTTGGATCGTGCGATGTTTATGCTCAGTGAGCCTACCGCCTAAAAATCATACCCTCTTCGGTGAAGCGGGGCGGATCTGTTCACCCGGTCCGTTCTATTTCGAGAGCTCAGTCCGTGAGTCGGGATATCGGCTGATCGCCGGCATCGATGAAGCGGGTCGAGGTCCACTGGCCGGTCCCGTGGTGGCTGCGGCGGTTATATTGCCCGAGGGCGAAATGTTACCGGGTGTGACCGATTCCAAACAGATGAGTGCTGCAGCCAGGAAAGATGCTTTCGAAATCATTACGGAGCGGGCTGTCTCCTTGGCGGTGGGTGTCGTTTCTCATCGGTTTATAGACAAAAACAACATCCTCCGTGCAACGCTCGAGGCAATGAGAAGAGCTACCGCCGCACTTGATCCCGGGCCCGATTTTCTTCTGGTTGACGGAATAAACAAGGTGCCGGTGCCGATAAGACAGCTTTGCATAAAAAAGGGTGACCGCCGCAGCATGAGCATCTCAGCGGCATCCGTTATAGCTAAAGTTTACCGGGATCGAATAATGGAAGCCTATCACAGGCAGTTTCCCGACTACGGTTTTGACGCCCATAAAGGTTACGGAACCGCACTGCACATGAAAGCGCTCCGCCGTCTCGGCCCGTGTATCGTGCACAGGACGAGCTTCAAGGGGGTGGTCAAGCAATGACCAGGGAGCGCCTCGAACTCGGAATGCGCGGAGAACAACTCGCCGTGGAAAAACTTAAAGGGATTGGCTATAAAATCCTGGAACGGAACTACAGATCTCCGTTTGGAGAAATTGACCTGATAGCCAGGCATCGAAACACCCTGGTTTTTGTTGAAATCAAGACGCGGCGGGGAAGACCCCTTGCATACGCAAAAGAGGCAGTGAATGCCGGCAAACAAAGACGCATATCCAAGACGGCCCTCGCCTATATCAAGGCCAACGCGGCGTTTGATACCAGCGCACGTTTTGACGTTGTCGCGGTGAGCCTGGTAAACGGAACTCCAGAAGTCGAGGTCGTCACCGACGCCTTTGAGTTGGCCTATTGATCTGCCGGCGCAACGAAGCATGGCTGCTATGGAAGCGGAAAAAGTCATCCCCTGCAGGACTGGTCCAGGGACATTATTCGTGGTGGCAACGCCGCTCGGCAATCTTGGGGATATGACCTACCGGGCGGTGGAAACACTTTCAACGGTTGATGTGATCGCGGCCGAAAATGTTTCCCGCACCAGGGCTTTGTGCGCCCGTTATACTATCCGCACAAAAGTTGTCAGTTATCGCCGGGGGAACCAGAAAACCTCGACACCCGGGTTGATTGAAATTCTGGCCTCGGGTAAAAATATAGCCCTTGTCAGTGATGCCGGCACTCCCGGCATTTCGGACCCGGGCGGCTACCTCGTTAATTCCGCGACAGAGGCACGGATCGAGGTTCGCCCTATTCCCGGCCCCTGCTCGGTAACCGGAGCGCTCTCGGTTTCCGCGATGCCTGCGGAGAGATTTGTTTTTCTTGGGTTTCTCCCGAATAAAGCCGGACGCCGGCGCAGGTTGCTGGCATCGCTGAAAGATGAGGAACAGACCGCTGTCTTTTTCGAGGCACCTCACCGGCTTCGCCCTGCACTTTCCGATTTGAAAGATGTGCTCGGTGAAAGACGGGTAATGGTTGCTCGCGAAATGACAAAGGTTTTCGAGGAATTTATTCGCGGACCGGTAAGTTCTGTGCTGGAACATCTTCCCGCGTCGGTGAAGGGTGAACTCACTATTGTCGTCGAAGGTTGCAGGGCTGATCAACGTTCGAAGGTAGAATTCGAGCACGCACCGGCCAGGGTTGACAAATTATTGAATAACAGTGATATGAGATTGAGGGAGGCGGCGGAAAGATTTTCTGCGGAAAACAATATAACTTACCGGCGTGCCTACAAGATATGCCTGAAGAGAAAAAAATTTCTGGAGCAGTACGCTGACAATGGAGATTGAACGTGAACTTAAAATTAATAACTCGCTGGGACTCCATGCACGGGCGGCGGCAAAAATCGTTGAACTCGGGAAACTTTTCAGCTCCAGACTGTATCTTAAAAAAGAAGATAAAGAAGTCGATGGGGAAGCAATTCTTTCAATCCTATCCCTTGCATTTACCAGGGGAACGGTAGTTCAGGTAAGAATAATCGGAGAAGATGCAGAATCATTCATGCAAGCGCTTCAAGAGCTATTTCTGAATAACTTTGGTGAAGAATTATGACTTTACAAAATCCAGACGAAAATCAAGAACTGCGAGGGATACCGGTATCTCCCGGTATAATAATAGGTAAAGCTCATCTGGTAGACCGGTCGAGAGTTAAGATTATTTATCGGTATCTCATCAAGAGCGAACAGGTCGAAGATGAAGTAAAAAGACTCAAGGCCGCGGTGGCGGCTATGGAGAATCGGCTTTCAGAGCTTAAAAACCGGATGCCGGAACAGGCCCGAGGTCATTCTTATATACTCGACAGTCACATGATGATCCTTAAGGACAGCATGTTGACCGATTCCTCCATCGAAAAAATCGTACAGGAAAAAATAAATGCAGAGTGGGCGCTTAAAAAATCCTTTGATGAAATTTCACTTATTTTTTCACAGATCGATGACGATTACATCAGCAGGCGCATAAATGATGTAGAATATGTGGTCGAAGGGGTTCTGAGAAATTTGAGCGGTGAAAAGCAACAGAACCTTAATGAAATCAACGAGCGGGTTATCATCGTGGCCCATGACCTTTCTCCGTCTGATACCAGCGAACTCAACATAGGAAAAGTCATGGGCTTTATTACCGATGGAGGAGGCAAAACCTCCCACACAGGTATTCTGGCCCAGGCGCTGAACATCCCGGCGGTTGTCGGACTTGAATCCGCTACTACAATGGTTCATGAAGGAGACCTGCTGATAGTCAACGGCAACTCCGGCAAAGTAACCATTAATCCTGATGATGAAACAATTATTTTTTATCAGGAAAAGCAGCTCAAAGACGAAGAATATAAATCAAGTATCGCCAGAACCTGTCATCTTCCATCGGTTACCATAGACGGCCATCATGTTCCTGTGCGCGCGAACATCGAATTCATGGAAGAAATCGCCGCTGTCCGGGAATATGGAGGAGAGGGCATCGGTTTGTACCGTACCGAATTCTTATATCTGAGAAGCAAGGGTATGCCGCCGGAAGAGGAGTTATTCGAAAATTACAAAGATGTTGCTGAGTTGATTTTTCCCGACCCGGTAACCATCCGTACACTTGATCTTGGGGGGGATAAACTCGGGCCGCCCTTTAAAACGACCGATGAGATCAACCCCGCCCTTGGTTTACGCGCGATAAGGTTCTGCCTCCGAGAAAAAGAGATATTCAAATGCCAGCTCAGGGCGATATTGAGAGCCAGCATATACGGAAAAATGCAGGTTATGTTCCCCATGATTTCCGGCGTTCAGGAATTTCTGGATGCAAAGGCGATATTTGACGAGGTGAAAAAGGAGCTGGATGAAAAAGGAATAGATTACGACCGTGAAATGAAAGTGGGCATCATGATTGAGGTCCCCTCTGCGGTCACGATGGCGGATGCACTCGCCAGACACGTGGATTTTTTCAGCATAGGAACCAATGACCTCATTCAATATGCGCTGGCAAGCGATAGAATCAACGAACACGTCGCTCACATGTTTCAACCTTTCCATCCAGCTATTCTCAGGATGATCCGTCATGTTGTTCTGGCCGCGGGCGAGGCCGGAATTCCGGTGGCCCTGTGCGGAGAGATGGCCGGAGACCCACGCTGTATTCCGGTTTTGCTCGGCCTGGGGCTCAACGATCTCAGTATGAATGCCCAGTCGATTCCCTTGGCCAAAGCGATCATCCGAGGCCTATCGATAAAAGAAACTCGGCTTGATTTCCAGAAGGTCATTTCGCTGGGAACAGCAACCGAGGTCCACGACTACATCGACCAGCGGATCAAGGCTGTTTTTCCGGAAACGATTTTCGCCGAAAACAACTTCGGGCACGCTTCGGCATAAATGAGAACCCGGATTGCACAATGATGGAAGGTGGTGTTGATGGCTGTTAAAATCGTTTGCCGCAACAAAAAAGCTTCGTTCGAGTACTTTATAGACGAAACCATAGAAGCCGGCATGGTTCTTTTGGGCCCTGAGGTTAAAAGCCTGCGTGAGGGGAGAGGCAATCTTTCGGACAGCTATGCACGAATCAAGGGTGGGGAAGTTTTTCTGCACAACATGCACATTACCCCCTACCCTTATGCACACTACCAGGAACTGGATCCGTTGAGAACCAGGAAGCTTCTTCTGAACAAGCGCGAGATAAAACGGTTGATCGGCAAAACCGAAGAAAAAGGGTACACGATGATTCCTACAAAAGTGTACTTCAATGATAAAGGGCGCGCAAAAGTAGAGCTGGCCCTGGCCAGGGGCAAAAAGAAGTATGATAAACGCCGCGCCCTGAAGGAAAAAGAACTCAAACGGGAGATGGAGCAGGCCCGAAAAAAGCAGGATTATTGACATTCACCCATATGGTGGTTATTTTATTATTGCAATGCCCTTTATGACATGGGGGCGAAACGGCTTCGACGGGGATAGTTGAAGTCAAGGTTGCATGCCGAGGTACCAGCTGCTCGTAAAAACGGTTGGGATAAACACAAAAGCAGACGATTATTCGTATGCCCTAGCCGCGTAAGCGGCTAGCGTCCCGTGGGTTTATGCCCGCGAAACCCGAACGGGGCGTCGACTCAGCGGGCTAGCCGATCCGGGTTCCTGCAAACCGGTTAGGTGAAAACTTTTGCAGGTGTGCTTTCGAAAAGTCTTGCTCGATCACGAATCGAAAGCGAAAAATTTAAGATTGAGATATGCATGTAGACGCCTTGACGGAATGTTTCCGGACGGGGGTTCGACTCCCCCCGCCTCCACCACGCTTCGCCTCTAACGAGGCTACGCGTGGCAGGCCACAAATAAGGAATTCTGGTGCTTTTACCAATAAATAATTAAAATATCCGACCCCAGAGGGGCCGGATTTGATCTAACCCCTGGAAGGGGTTAAATTGCTTTGCCTCCTGAGGAGGCAAAGATGAGCTGTCCCCTGGTTTGACCTTAATGTTTCGGTGTTTCCGACTGCTTCTCTTTAGCCTCTTGGTACTTTATGTATTGCCGGAAGGAATGAATATCGGTTTGGTTACTTACTTAGCTTTGTTTGCTAAGGTCAATAAATACGGATTTTTAGAAACCCCATATCGTAAAGTTGAAA
>JAWOBE010000001.1:0-28792 GCA_046498185.1 Desulfatiglandaceae bacterium
CTAGTTATTCAAAACCTCGATGAATTCCATTCACCGATTCCGAATCCCGTGCTGACGATCGGAAATTTCGACGGTGTCCACCGCGGCCATTTATCCCTCTTCGAAAAAGTCAAAGACCGTGCGGCGGCCTTGAAGGGCACTTCGTGCGTGATGACGTTCGATCCACACCCCTTAAGCGTGATGAAACCGGAGCATGCCCCACCATTGATAACTCCGACAAGGATTAAACTGGAACTGATCGAACAGGCGGGGATGGATGTCATTTTCTGCATCCCTTTTACCGCTGAATTTGCAGATATAACGGCCCGGCGTTTCACAGAAGAAATCCTTGTGGGGAAAATCGGGATCCGTGAGATAGTCGCAGGTTACGATTATTCATTCGGCCGGGGGCGGGAGGGGGACGTGGATTTCCTCCGTAAAGAGGGAGAGAGGCTGGGCTTCCTGGTGCACCAGGTCGGGCCGGTGTTTGAGAAAGGTATACCGGTTTCGAGCACCGCCATCCGGTCGACGGTGAAGCAGGGCCTTATTTCGGAGGCCAACGGACTTCTTGGCAGGCCTTATATGATTTCCGGGACCGTTGTGAAGGGAGAGAACCGGGGTGGACGCCTGCTGGGCTTCCCGACAGCGAACCTTGCCACCGAGGCCGAACTGATACCCGGCCCGGGTGTTTACGCGGTCCGGATCGATGAAAGCGGAAAACTTTACAACGGTGTAACGAACATCGGTTTCAACCCTACGTTCGGTAATACAGACACTTCTATTGAAACTCATATCCTCGATTTTTCAGGTGATCTTCTCGGCGCTTCGATAAGATTGATGTTTATTTCGAGATTGAGGGATGAATGTCAATTCCCGTCGATTGACGCATTGTCACAGCGAATTGCCGAGGATGTAAAATCCGCCCGCGAAATTCTTGGTTGAGCGCATTATCCGAAAGGCCTTATCGGCGTAACGGTGGAAAATCTTGACAGCGGTGAGATAAAAAAGATAACGTAATCAGCCAAAATCAGAAAATCATTTACTTCCCACCGGTATACCTTTGAGCGATGGGCATACAGATCCGGAGGAGGAAAGCCCGAATGGCAAAATCATTGGAAAAAGTATTTAACCCCCGTTCGATCGCTGTTATAGGAGCGTCTGAAGTTCCGGGAAAGGCGGCGGAACGAAGAACGAGAAGCCTGCTCGAAGGTGGATATGCAGGGGATGTCTACTTGATAAATCCCAAAAGATCGGAAATTTTCGGTAGGAAGGCCTATCCGGGGCTTAAGGATGTCGGAAAAGAGGTGGATCTCGTGATGATCGTGGTCGCACCTCGGTTCATAACTTCTGCAGTCAAGGACAGCATCGAGGCCGGTGCCGGTGGAATAATAATCATAACCGCTGGGCTGGGTGAGACCGGTGAAGCGGGGAAGCACATAGAGAAGGAAATTCTTGATATGGCCGCTCAATCCGGGACCCATATAATAGGGCCCAATTGCAGCGGGATGTTCAGCTCTTCGGCAAGGATGAACCTGTTGGGGATTCCGGGCCTTATCGGCGGGTCAATATCCGTGCTTGCCCAGAGCGGAAACGTGATCGACTCGATAAGCCATTATGCCGGTATATATAAAACCGGATTCAGCAAGATTATCAGCGTAGGCAATGCAATCGGTGTAAAAATTCATGACTACCTCGACTACCTGAAAAGTGATCCTGACACTGCGGTTATAGCGACTTACCTGGAGGGAATAAAAAATGGGGATGAATTGGTGCGTGCGGCGCGGCGCACGATACCTGAAAAACCGATTGTCGCATTGAAAGTCGGCCGGAGCGGGGCCGGAGCGAGGGCCGCCGCATCGCACACCGGATCGCTTGCAGGGGATGATTCGGTTGTGGATGCCGCTTTCCGGCAGGCGGGTATCGTCAGAGTTTCCAACGTGGATGAACTTTTTGACATCGCGGGGGCCTTCCGATCATGCCCTGTACCTCGTGGAAACCGTGCGGCTATATTGTCGGAGGGAGGTGGGGACAACTCAATCGCTGCTGACAATGCCGAGCGCTTCGGGCTGGAAGTTCCTGTTTTGAGAAACGAAACCCAGGAGCGCATCAAACCTTTTCTGCTCGAGGGCATGCCGGCTTCAAATCCGATCGACTACGGCGGCACGGCCGAGGAAAATCCACACATGATCGCCGAATGTGTAAGAGTTTGCATGGAGAGCGATGAAGTTGACTGTGTGTATATGACAGGTTTTTTCGGAGGTTTTAAGGATATCATAGCTTCTCATGTCGCTGTTCTCGAGGAAAACACGTCCCGTGAGCTGGTTGACCTTGTTGAAGAGTTTCGAAAACCGCTCGTGGTTCATACAAGCTTCGCCCGGGAGGACATACAATCTCTCGACATATTGAAAGAAGCCGGAATTCCGGTGCTGGAGTCGAGTGAAAGGGCGGCTGAATGTCTCGGAGCGCTTGCGGCTTATGCGTCGAACCGCCGGAAAACGGCGGCCGCTCAAACACCGACCCCGAAACCACGGCCGATGCCGGAAGTGACTGCATTGTGTGAAGCTGTCAGGAAAGACGGCAGGAAGAACATGTTGGAAACCGAGTCGAGAGACTTGCTGTCCCTTTATGGCGTCCCGCTGCCGGAGGCTGTTCTTGCCCGTACCGCCGAGGAAACATATCAGGCAACGGTCGAATTTAGTTGCCCCACCGCATTAAAAATAGTTTGCAGTGATATCATCCATAAATCAGACGCAGGCGGAATTAAATTGAACGTCAGCCCCGGCGGTGAAGCAGCTGCGGCCTTCGACGCTATAATCGAGAACGCCTGTCGAATCAGCGAAGCCAGCCGCGTCCGCGGTACTTTGGTGTCTCCGATGGCGCCTGAGGGCCAGGAGTGTATTGTCGGAATGGTCAGGGAGCCCCAGTTTGGGCCTGTGATAATGTTCGGCCTGGGGGGGATCTTCGTCGAAATTCTGAAAGATGTTTCTTTCCGGGTGGCTCCACTTGACAGCCGGGACGTAGATGAAATGATTCGGGAAATAAAGGGCTTTCCACTGCTGGCAGGAGCCAGGGGGCACAAACCCAGAGACCTGGATGCGGTGAAAGACATCCTTCTTGCTCTCAGCCGAATTGCAATAGACAACCCCGAAATCTCGGAGATCGATCTCAACCCTGTCATTGTGCACGAAAAGGGTGCTTCGATCGTCGACAGTAGAATTTTGCTCAGCTAGGGCTCATTCGGAAATATTCGATGGGCACAGCGAAAAAGGAGCGGAACAATGGAACTTGAATGCGTCATTTATGAGAAAACAGAGGCAACCGCTGTCATCAAGCTGAATCGGCCCCAGGTGCTTAACGCGATGAACAAGCAACTATGGCTGGATTTCCAGGCTGCGCTGGGAGATGCGGGATCAGACCCGGCGGTGAAGGTTGTTATTATAACCGGTGAAGGGCGGGCTTTTTCCACCGGTGCCGATTTGAAAGATTCCAAGGGACGGAGCCTGGAAGATTATCGGGATTATTTGAACGAGCTCCAGGAAACCAGCCGCAAGATCATACGGTTTGAAAAGCCGACGATTGCTGCTATCAACGGCTATGCGCTGGGTTCGGGCTACGAACTGGCTCTGGCGTGTGACATACGGATAGCGGCTGAAGAAGCGAAAATCGGTTCCCCGGAGGCCAGGGTGAACTCCTCTGTAACAGGCGGGGCAATGAGGCTTGTCCAGGAGCTGATAGGCCCGGGAAAAGCGAGGGAGCTTCTTTTTACCGCCGAGTATATAGATGGCAAAGAGGCTGAAAGAATTGGACTCGTTAACAAAGCCTTACCCCTTGGGATGCTGATGGACGAGGCCCATAAAATAGCCGGAAAGATATCGGAGAATTCAAGTTTTTCGTTGAAGATGATCAAGAGGGGACTTAACATGGCAAGGGACGGAGTCAGCCTGGATGCTCTGATGGATTACGAGGTCGAGGCCTGCTTGGCCTGTGTTTCCACCAAAGAGCGGGAATCGGCACTCGATGACTTTGCCGGTCGAAAAAAAGAAAGTGAAAAGTGACGGGAGAAGTATTTATGGGGGCGAAAGAAACTAAATCGATCGATGTCGTGATCGACAGGGACTGGTGTAAAGGTTGCGGCATTTGTGTCGAGCTGTGCCCCAAACATGTTCTTAAGCTGGATGACGACGGTAAGGCTTTATGGGCCGAACCGGATAATTGCATTCGTTGCGGGCTCTGTGAGCTGCGCTGCCCTGATCTGGCCATTGAACTGGTCGAGAGGAGTTGATCGTGTCGGAACGCTTGACATTTATACAGGGTAATGAGGCTGTTGTGGAGGGTGCTCTGTTTGCGGGCCTTGAATTTTATGCCGGCTACCCGATCACGCCTTCGACGGAAATCGCGGAACTGCTGAGCGACAGACTTCCGTTGCAGGGAGATAAGTTCATACAGATGGAAGATGAGCTGTCAAGCATGTGCGCGATCATAGGAGCTTCGCTTACCGGTCTAAAGGCGATGACAGCGACGAGCGGCCCCGGGTTTTCTCTGATGCAGGAAGCTCTTGGTTACGCCGTGATGGCTGAGGTCCCTACGGTGGTTGTGAACGTTCAGCGTGGTGGGCCCAGCACCGGGCTTCCGACCTCGGTGGCTCAGGGTGATGTTATGCAGGCCAGGTGGGGTACCCATGGCGAGCATGCGATAATAGCTCTTACTGCATCGACGCTGCAGGATGTAGTGGAGATCACGGTCCAGGCGTTCAATCTTGCCGAGATCTATCGGACTCCGGTAGTTTTGCTGCTGGACGAAGTGGTGGCCCACATGAGGGAAAGGGTGCGGATTCCAGTGCCCGGTGACCTGGAAGTGGTCGGCAGGCTTCGTACGTCGGTGCCGGAAGGAATTGATTACCATCCTTACCTGACAAGGGAGGACGGCAGGCTGCCGATGAGCGATTTCGGAGGCGTGCATCGATACAATGTCACCGGGTTGGTCCATGATATGTGGGGTTTTCCTTCGACCGATCCCTTGGTGGCCTACGAATTGCTGCATCATCTTGTGGACAAACTGGAAAACAGGGCCGATACCATGGCCCTGTATAAAGAGTTTTTTACCGATGATTGCGATATCCTTTTGATAAGCTATGGTTCCTCGGCCAGAAGTGCTTTACACGCGGTTGAAGCCCGGAGGCTTCGCGGCGAGAAGCTTGGGCTGCTGGAACTGCAGAGCCTGTGGCCCTTTCCTAAAGATACGGTTCGCCGGATTTCCGAAGGTCGCAGCCATGTGGTTGTGGTGGAAATGAATTTCGGTCAAGTCTGCGAAGAAGTAAAGAAGGTCGTCAGGGATCCGGGGCGTGTTTTTCTGGCGAATCGCATAGACGGGGTGATAATCGCGCCTGCGGATATCGTCAGGATTTTGAATGTCATAAGGGGGCGGGGGGCTTGATATGGCGGTAAAAGAATATATCAGAGAACGTTTTTTTCCGCATTTATGGTGCCCCGGTTGTGGCCATGGCATCGTAATGGGCAACATGATCCGGGCGATCGAACAATTGGGCTATACCAAAAACGAGGTAGTGGTAGTATCCGGGATAGGATGTTCGAGCAGAATGCCGGGCTATCTCGATTTCCATACATTGCATACCCTGCACGGCAGGGCGCTGGCTTTCGCGATGGGTGTCAAGATGGGACGCCCCGAACTCAAAGTTATTGTTCCCATGGGGGACGGTGATGCTGTTGCTATAGGGGGGAACCACCTGATCCATGCCGCGAGGCGTAATGTGGATTTGACTGCGGTAATCATGAACAACAGCATATACGGGATGACAGGGGGGCAGTTTTCGCCGTTGACGCCCTTCGGCAAAAAAGCGACGACCGCCTCGCTTGGGACAATCGATCATGCGTTCGATATCGTGGAGCTCGCCAGGGGAGCGGGAGCCAGCTTCGTGGCTCGTACCACTACCTACCATGTGAAGGAATTGATTGATATTCTGGCCAAGGCGATAAGCCACAAGGGGTTCTCGGTTGTCGAAGTGCTCTCTCAATGTCCGACTTACTTTGGTAGGAAGAACAAAGCCGGGAGCGCCGTCGAGATGATAAAAAGTTATCAGACGATGACGGCTCCGATCGGGTCCAAAAAGAAGAAAGACAACCCCGAGCTGCTGGAACGAGGCATTTTCGTCGATGAACAGCGGCCCGAGTATATGGATGAATATCAGAAAATGGTTGATCGGGTCAGACCGGCCAAACAGGCCCTATGAGGCACCGGAAGCGCGAACACTTGCTATGATGCTTTGCTGAAAAGAAGGAACCGTTATGGATAAAATCGGGACACGTATTGTCTTCACCGGGTCGGGAGGACAGGGAGTTATAACTGCTGCTATAATTTTGGCCGAGGCAGCAGCTATTCACGACGGCCTCAACGCCGTCCAGACCCAGGCCTACGGGCCGGAGGCCCGCGGCGGAGCCACCAGGGCTGATGTAATTGTTTCTGACAGCCCGATCAGGTTCCCCAAGGTCATTAACCCCCATATCCTGGTATGTCTCACCCAGGAAGCCTACGATAAGTTCGCGCGGATAATAAGGCCCGGAGGACTTTTGTTGACCGATTCAAGGTTCGTAAAAACGTTTCAGAAAACCGACGCTCGCCAGGTGGAACTGGATATGTACCGCACGGTCATGAGTGAGATCGGGAAGCCCATCGTATTCAATATCTGCATGCTTGGAGCCTTTGTCGAGTTGACCGGACTTGTCAGGATGGAATCGATCGTCAAAACTCTCGAAAACAAAATCCCGCACGGTTTTTTGCCGATGAACCAAAAAGCCTTGGAGCTGGGAACGAGCCTCGCCCGCAAACGATAATATGAATTTATGAAATCCCGCCGACAGAAAACGTTCCCGGGTATTTTAAATCTCATCCGATGACATTCACAAAAAAAAATACGAGCGAGGCTACAAAACAGGTTTTACGCGATGCGGTTTCAATAACCCGGGATCTGTACAAGATCATGATCCCGTTGGTAATCATCGTAAAAGTCCTTCAGGAGATGGATCTTATCCGGTATCTGGCCGCTCCCCTTTCGCCTGTTATGCAATTGGTGGGGCTACCTGGAGAGATGGGTTTCGTTTGGGCCGCCGCGATCATCAACGGTGTTTATGCCGGGGTAATCCTCCTGGCCGCTTTCATTGAGCATACACCACTTTCCACCGCGCAGGTGACAGTGATATGCACCATGATGCTGGTGGCCCATTCATTACCGGTGGAACTTCGAATAGCACAAAAATCCGGGACGAGGCTTGTGTTTCAGGCGGCGTCCCGGTTGCTGGGCGCCTTTGTACTCGGTTGGCTGCTGTACGTGTTCTACGGTTTTACAGGGGCACTGGAGGCGCCCGCCCGTTTACTGTTCAGTCCTGAATCTCCGCCAGGTGGCGCATCTGAAACGCTGGGGATGTGGGGGGTCGGACAAGCTCGCACTTTTATCGGGATATTTTTGATAATAACGGTATTGATTGCCGGAATGAGGATTCTCGAGCATTTTGGGGTGATAAGGGCTGTCAACCGTATGTTGAGGCCGGCACTGGCGTTGGTTGGCATAGGCCAGGGGGCTTCTACTGTCACGATGATCGGGCTGACCCTTGGAATCGCCTACGGCGGTGGCTTAATCATTCACCAGGCGAAATCCGGTGCGGTCCCTCCGAGAGATCTTTTTTTCTCTATTACTTTGATGGGGCTTTCTCATAGCCTTGTTGAAGATACCTTTTTGATGATTATGATCGGTGCTCATATTTCCGGGGTTTTACTTGCCAGAATCGCGTTTTCCCTTGCTGCGGTGGCAGTTATCGCCGGAGTTTGCAGGCGTTTGCCGAAAGGTTGGGCCGAGCGTTTTCTCTGGCAGGGTGCGACTTGACTTGACAACGTTAAAAGGAGCCTTTAAAGTGACCCCGGTTTCCGTTCCGAGGGAGTCCATTTGCCCAGCCCGCCTGATGCTCTCCAGGCTTGATCTTGGACAAATCAAGGGCAATAATATTATTCTTATATTGGGAACCAGACCGTAGTTTGCACCGGACACATGCCCGTGAGTAAGGAACAAGGAGGTTTCGACTATGGCATTCACGGTGTCTTTATATGCCGCCGTTTTTGTGTTTCTGGCCGGTTTTATCTATCGTATCTCCAGGTGGTTTACACGAAAAATCGGGGCTACAGGTAGAGACATTACACCTTGGGCCAGGTTTAGAGAGGCCCTTTCGGGAATCGGTCGGATTATCGCGAGCAGAAAAATTTTAGTTCTCATGAAAGTTTTTGTGCTCGAAATACTCTTCCAGCGCAAGATCCTGAAAGAAAGCCCGTTGCGGTGGGTTATGCACCTGTTGATTTATTACGGGTTCATTCTCCTTTTGCTGATGCATGCCTTGGGTGAAGTAGTAAGTGCGAAGATTTTCACCGACTATTTTTCCACGGTCAACCCGTTCTTTTTTCTCCGTGATTTTTTCGGGCTTGTTGTAACCGCCGGGCTTGCAATTGCAGTTTACAGGCGTTTCATACTCAAAGTGCCCAGGATGCGTTCCAATGCGAGAGACGTATACGGCATAGTAATAATAGCTGTTATAATGCTCTCCGGTTTTTTCCTCACGGGTTTGAAAATAACATCTCACTCGGTTTTCAACCGCATGGTCGAGGATTTTTCCATTGTTTCTGAAGGTGAAGAGGAATATGAGGCCCTCGAAACCCTTTGGGTGAAAGAATTCGGGCTTGTCTCTCCAAATGTGGAGCCGCCGTTCGATGAAGATTTGATAGAGATGGGACGGGAGGTCCACGACATGGATTGTGCCTTCTGCCATTCTCCACCGCAATGGTCGCCCGGCAGTTTTGCAGTGGCGAAGACCATCTCCTCGTTTGCTGGAGCTCTCGATAGGGCCGGCGTGACGGTTTTTATGTGGTGGGTGCATGTTTTGGCCTGCCTTGTGGGGCTCGCCTATGTTCCTTTCAGCAAGATGTCCCATATAATTTTTACTCCGCTGAGCATACTGGTGAACGCGGTTACCGACAGGTCTTCGGCTTCCGCCGCCAATATAGCGACAATACAGGCGTTGGAACTGGATGCCTGTATGCATTGTTCGACTTGCAGCCTTAGATGCTCGGCCGCTACAGTGTATCAGGCCCGCAGAAACGATTTTATCCTCCCGGCCGAGAAAATGCAGCTTCTGAGAGAACTGGCGGATGGAAGGCCGGTTGGAGACAAAGAATTGGATGCTTTGGCCGAAGGTGTATATCTGTGCACCAACTGTGACAGATGCACCGTGGTGTGCCCTGCCGGCATAAATTTGAAGGAATTGTGGGTTGATGTCCGTGAGGAATTGGTTCGCAGGCCGTCCCCTGTGGCTGCGGTTCTTTCGCCGTATTCCTTGGTGAGAGGGCTGAAACACGAGAAACGAACCGTATATGGCGACTACTTGCCGCCGATCGAGCGCGCTCGGTCTGCAGCCGCTGGTGGTTTCGATGCGGTGATAAAGTCGGATGAGCCTCTGGATCTTACGCTTGGAGAAGGTCGGGAAAGACCGCCTGAAGATGCCGGTAGCTTTGCCTATTGCTTCGGTTGCCGTACGTGTACGACGGTATGCCCTGTGGTGGCGGCATACGATGATCCAGAAGAAGTCCTTGGGCTTTTACCTCATCAAATTATGTGTGCGATGGGGCTCGGCCTTTCCGAAGTGGCATCCGGAGCTCGCATGATATGGGATTGCGTGACCTGTTATCAGTGCCAGGAGCATTGTCCGCAAAAAGTTTGCGTGACCGATGTGCTCTATCAACTTAAGAATATGGCGGCCGAAAGGTCAGGCGCCGTTGCGAGCGGGGACCCACCGGCCGAAGCAGCATGAAGCGTTTTGTAACCCGCAGCTCAGTATCAGGGGAGCGGGTTTATAAACAAGTTATCAGTCAGAGGGAACGCAATGAAATATGCAATATTTTTGGGCTGCAATATTCCTGCGAGGGTCGTTCAGTATGAACAATCGGCGCGGGCCGTTTTAGGTCTGCTGGGTGTAGATCTTGTAGATATAAAAGAGTTTGCCTGTTGCGGCTACCCTGTTAGGAATCTCGATCGTAGCGCTTTTCTTCTTTCTGCAGCCCACAACATGGCCCTGGCCGAGCAGGCCGGTCTGGATTTGCTGGTACTTTGTAAATGCGGGTTCGGAACGTTCAAGGAAGCCCAGCATCAGCTTTTGCAAGAGCCGGAAATGAAGGAGAAAATCAACGGCAAGCTTGCCGAAGAAGGGCTTCGCTACAGCGGCGAGGTGAAGGTCAAACACATGCTGTCGGTTTTATACCATGACGTTGGCCTCGAAACTATCACTGGAAATGTCACGAAAGCTTTCAAAGATTTACCGATAGCAGTCCATAACGGGTGCCATGCTCTTCGGCCGTCAGCAATAACTCAGTTCGATGATCCAGTGGCTCCCGTTATTTTCGACCGGCTCGTGGAGGCCACCGGCGCCGAAAGCGTTGAGTGGTCGGCCAAACTGGATTGCTGTGGAGCTCCGCTCACCGGCATAAACGATTCTCTTTCGAGGAATTTGACGGGTCGTAAGTTAACGTCCGCCCGTGAGTCCGGTGCCAGATTTCTGTGTACTTCCTGCCCTTTTTGCCATATTCAATTCGATATCGTTCAGGAGGGCATGGAATCTAAAGCAGACGGCGGAAACCCTGTGCCTGCGATATTGTATTCCCAGTTGCTGGGGCTGTCGATGGGGCTGCGAGGCGAAGACTTGGGTCTCGCCGAAAATCGGTTGGATATTAGTGAAATTACATCATATTTGAGCTAGCGCCTATCGGGAAATGGCCGGATGGGCACTGCGAAGTTCCCGGATCAGAGATCTATCCAGGATCGGATTTCCGGATGGAAACAAGCTAGGAGTTGACAATGGCCCATAAAAATACAGGTGCGGTTATGGTTGTCGGCGGCGGCATCACCGGGATGCAGGCCGCGTTGGATCTGGCCGGCTCCGGACTTTTCGTATATCTTGTGGAACGAACCAGTTCCATCGGGGGTATGATGTCCCAGCTGGACAAGACCTTTCCGACCAATGACTGTGCGATGTGAATTATCTCGCCCAAACTGGTCGAGGTCGGCCGGCACATAAATATTGAGTTGCTTACGCTCTCGGAAGTCACTGCAATATCCGGTGAGGAAGGTGATTTTACCGTGGATGTCACCCAGCATCCAAGGTATGTGGATCTGGACAAGTGTATCGCCTGTGGATTGTGTGCAGAGAAGTGTCCGAAAAAAGTCCCCGATGAATACAACGGCGGACTCTCAAAGCGGAAGGCCATTTACGTCAAATATCCCCAGGCGGTTCCGCTCAAATACGCAATCGATCCCGAACATTGTCTCAAACTCACAAAAGGGAAATGCGGCAATTGCGAGAAAGTTTGTCCTGCTGGAGCGATCAATTACCAGGACACTGAGAAGCAGCACCACCTAAAGGTAGGGGCGATTGTAATCGCCCAGGGTGGGGAAGCATTCGATCCATCCACCCATGATACCTTCGGCTATGGTCGTTATGCGGACATCGTGACAAGCCTGGAATTTGAAAGGCTGCTTTCGGCTTCGGGTCCCACAGGAGGACATTTGACTCGTCCGTCGGATCACAGGGAACCCGAAAAGATTGCGTGGCTTCAGTGTGTTGGATCAAGAGACGAGCATATAGGTGCGCGAGGGTACTGCTCGGCTGTGTGCTGCACCTATGCGGTGAAGGAGGCGATGTTAGCCAAAGAGCACAGTAAGGGTAAAATCGATACTGCCGTGTTTTATATAGACATCCGGACGAACGGAAAGGATTTCGAGCGTTATTACAATCGAGCCAAGGACGAGGTTGGAGTACGTTTTATTAAATCTAGAGTCATAGGTATACCCTATGACGCCGACTCCTCTCGTTATATTTTAAATTACGTGGATGATGATGGCAGGACAAGGCAAGAGCCCTTTGACATGGTGGTTCTGTCTGTCGGACTCGGCGTGAGTTCCGTGGCAAAGGAACTTGCAGGCAAGCTCGGTGTTGAACTCAATCATTATGGCTACGCGGCTACAAGCAGCTTCTCCCCGGTATGCAGTTCGGTGCCGGGTGTCTATGTTTGCGGGACCTTTCAGGCCCCGAAAGATATCCCGTCTTCTGTTGTTGATTCCAGTGCCGCCGCCGGTGTCGCCGGGGGAAGCCTTGCTGAATCGCGATGGTCTCTTACGCGGACCAAGGAGATTGTTAAGGAAATCGATGTCCGTGGAGATTCTCCGCGTATCGGTGTTTTTATTTGTTGTTGTGGAACAAACATAGCCGGGACGGTCGATGTCGAACGGGTGAAAGCCTTTGCCGACCGGTTGCCTTATGTAGCCCATGCGGAAGTGAATTTGTTCAGTTGCTCGCAGGATACCCAGGAAAAAATGGCGCAGGTTATCCGGGAGCAAAATTTAAACCGGGTTGTGGTCGCGGCGTGCACCCCGAAAACACATGAGCCGCTTTTCCAGGAGACTCTGGCGGGGGCCGGGATAAATAAATACTTGTTCGAAATGGCCAATATACGCAACCAGTGTTCATGGGTGCACAAAGATGATCCTGAAAAAGCCACTGAGAAGGCTTTGGATCTCGTTCGTATGGCGGTTTCCAAGGTGGCTCTGCTGCAGCCTTTAAACGAGCCGGTGTTGGAAATCGATCAGCGTGCGCTGGTGATCGGTGGAGGCGTTGCCGGTATGTCCGCTGCGATAAACCTTTCTGACCAGGGTTACAAATCCTGCCTTCTGGAGCGGACAGGAAAACTGGGCGGGAATTCACTGAAAGTTGCAGAAACATGGCGAAGGGAAGACGTTCAGGCGTTTTTACGAGAAATGATTTCACGGATTGAATCGGATCCTTCGATCGATGTGCACCTTAACGCCGAAATCACAAGTGTTGAAGGATTTGTTGGTAATTTCAAGACTACCGTTTCGGAAAACGGTGAGTCGGTTGAACTGGAGCACGGTGTCACGATCATAGCCTCCGGGGCCTCGGAATTGGTCCCCCAGGAACATTTGTACGGTAAAAACCCGAGGGTGGTAACCGGACTTGAATTCCAGCGGCGGCTGTTGGAAGACAAAGAATCGCTTAAAGAAGTACACTCAGCCGTGTTTCTCCAATGCGTAGGGTCCCGTATACCTGAAAGACCTTATTGCTCCAAATTATGTTGCACGCAATCCCTTTTGAGCGCGATTAAAATTAAAGAGGTGAATCCAGGCGCGACGGTTTATATTGTATACCGCGATATGCGTCCTTACGGATTGAGGGAAGATCTATATCGTGAGGCCAGGGGTAAAGGGGTCATTTTCATTCGCTACGATGAGGATAAGGATCTGCAGGTGACCGATGAGGGTTCTTCGCTCGGTATGAAGCTCACAGATACGGTCTTCAACCGTCAGATGTCGCTTCGGCCGGACCTTTTGGTTCTTGCCAGCGCGGTGGTGCCTGAAAAGGATGATTCCCTGGCTGGTTTTTTCAAGGTCACCCGCAACGACGACGGATTTTTCGCTGAGGCTCATGTCAAACTGCGGCCGGTGGATTTCGCGACCGACGGTGTTTTTGTATGCGGGCTGGCTCATTCGCCCAAGCCGATCGACGAATCCATAACCCAGGCGCAGGCTGCCGCTGCTCGCGCGGTAACGCTTCTCTCTGCGCGATCGATCCCGGTGGCTGGGACTGTCGCTTATGTTGACCAGAATGTCTGCAGCGCCTGCGGTGTCTGCGTGTCAATATGTCCCTATTCAGCCCCCAGTTTCAACGAAAAAACCGGCAAGGCTCAGGTCGAACCGGCCCTGTGTAAAGGTTGCGGGTTGTGTGTGTCTTCGTGTCGTTCCGGGGCCTTGAACCTAAGAGGATTCGAAATGGGCCAGATAATGTCTATGATCGATTCGGTGTGATGTGCATAGTGGGGCGTGCGCTCTGTGCGGTGATTTTTAAAGAGTATTGCTTGCATTTTTCCGGCCGAATGTGTAAAAATCTTTGATATCTATTTTTTCCAGCCGTTACGCAGGAAAGGCCAATGGGAAAGTATATATTTGATCCTACCAGAAGAGCAAATTTGGACAGACGGACGTTTCTGAGGCTTTCCGGTCTACTGGGACTTGGAACCGCGGCCGCCGCTGTTTGCCCGGCCGCAGCTGAGGCGGTCAAATTCGACCGCCGGGCTTTTAAGGTGTCACAGGAAAAATGGGCCATCGGAACACGTGTTTCGATAACAGCCGTGGATGCATCGCGTGACAAGGCCGAAGATGCTATCGGACGGGCTTTTGATGAAATCACCAGGCTGTCTAAACTTTTCAACCGTTTTGAGGATTCTACGGCGGTCGGAACCCTGAACAGGGAGGGTTTACTCGAGGATGTGCCCCCCGAAATGACTTTGGTAGTGGGTGCTGCGCTCGATTATTATAGGCTCACTGGCGGCCTTTTCGATATTACGGTGAAGCCCGTGATAGATCTTTTCAGGTCCAGTTACGATGCCGGGCAGGCATTGCCTCCCCCGGAGAGAGAGTTTGCCGAAGCCCTGTCTTTGGTAGGCTCTTCAGCCGTGAGGTTAAGCCCGGGCATAATCAAGATTGATCGTGAAGGTGCTGGAATAACCCTGGACGGGATTGCGAAAGGTTTTATCGTGGACAGGGTGTCCGGTATTATGACGGGGGCCGGTGTGCGGAACCACCTGGTCAACGCAGGTGGAGATATTCGCACAAGCGGATCCAAAGGGAGCGGCGGCCCGTGGACGGTTGCGATTCAGGATCCGGGTAGACGTGCCGGTCATGTTTCGACCATTCGAATGGGGAAAGGAGCGGTCGCTACGTCCGGCAATTACGAAGTTTATTTCGACCGGGAAAAAATGTTCCACCATATCATTGACCCAAGTTCGGGATATTCGCCGTTTGCGACGATGGGGGCTTCCGTCAGATCAAATACCGCTATGGAAGCTGATGCGCTTTCGACAGCTCTTTTCGTTATGGGTTCGGAAAGGGCGGTCAAATTCGCAGGCGGGGTGCCGTCATGCGAGTGTCTTATCGTAAAAAAGGGCGGCAGGGTTTTTACGACGCCGGGCTGGCGGAATGCGGCCATATAAGCTTTTTCATTTCTTCGACAAGAGGGGTTAGGGTCGAGGGATCAACGGCCGAGGCTGCTATTCCTCCGAGCGCTTTGGCCAATTCGGTTCCTTCCTCTTCCCCAAGCAGATCCGTTTTATTCACCACCAATAAACGCGGAAGAAGATGTATGTCGAGTTGCTCGAGCAGGCTTTCGACTGTTTCTTTCTGCTCTTCGATTGAAGTGGATGTTGCGTCGACCACGTGGAGGAGGAGGTCCGCTTCCTGGAGTTCTTCAAGCGTGGAGGCGAATGCGTCCACCAAATTCGGTGGCAAATCCCTTATGAATCCGACCGTATCCGTGATTATAGCCTCCCTTTCCCTCGGGAACCGAAGGCGTCTGCTGCTGGGGTCAAGCGTCTCGAAAAGCCTGTTTTTCACCGCGACGCGGCTGTTGGTCAATGAATTCAACAGGGTGGATTTGCCGGCATTTGTGTAACCCACGATGGAGATGACGGGAAGGTTTTTGGCTGTGCGCAGGCGGCGCCTTTCCTGTCTCTGCCTGGCGATGTCGGCAAGTTCCCTGCTCAATCTGGCGATGCGTTGGTGCACCCTCCGCCGGTTGATTTCGAGTTTGGTTTCCCCGGGCCCTCTTCCCCCAATTCCGCCCGTGAGTCTGGACATGGCGGTGTTTTTCATCGCGAGCCTGGGCAGTAGATATTGAAGCTGTGCCAGCTCGACCTGAATTTTTCCCTCACGGCTTACAGCGCGCCGAGCGAAAATATCCAAGATAAGCTGGGTTCGGTCTATGATTTTCAATTCGGTGAAATCGGTAAGACTTTTTACCTGAGCAGGGGTCAGATCATTGTCAAAGACCAGGAGGTCAGCCCCTTTCTGGACACATTTTAGGGCGAGTTCGCTCAACTTGCCTTTTCCGATAAGAAAATGGGAATCTATCTTTTTTACCGTCTGTATGACGCTGTCGACCACTTCCAGTTCGTCGGATACGGCCAGATTTCTGAGTTCATCCAGCCGGGCCTTTTCCCGCCACCTGGGTCCTGCACAAACAGCCACCAGTATAGCTTTTTCAGCTTTCAAAGTGGATCTGCCGGGAGCGCCCCGTCTCAGTTCGTCTTCAAGGCCTTGGATAAAATCGAGAAAATTTATATTCAGCCGCCCTGTGTCAGGCACGCGCGTTACAGCCCAGTTTTCTCCATCTTTGGCCTGAGGCAGTATATGAGCAAAACAAATTTCCCCTGGAAGACCCGCCTGGTCGACTTTTATACAGGCGATTAAATCCAGCGCCAGCAGGGCCATATCCGTCAAATCTTCTTCTGAAAGATCTTCACCGGATAGATGTGTATGAATGCATCTCAGGCCCTTCAGCCGTCCTCCTCCGGCTCTGAATCCAGTCGTATCCGGTATATGGATATGTTTTTTATCGCCTGCTATAACACAGGCCACTTTCCCTTTGCGGGTTAGAAGAACGGCGAGCTGCCGGTTGAGTTCTTTGGACAACCATGCAAGCCTTCGGGCTAGTTCGTGAGAAACAATGTCATCCGGTGGGACCTTCCGGCGGTAAAGCTTCTCCAAGCTCCGCTGCTGACTGGATTTTAGTCCACTTGTCTTGCCGAATACCTTCTCGATTTCAACCTCCTTATTTATTTGTCTATGTCAGACAGGCGGAGGAACTTCAGCGGTGTGATCCTGAAAAAGGGTGAATTCCTTTATAAATGTCAACTTAAAAGCACCGGTGGGGCCGTTGCGTTGTTTTCCGATAATTATTTCCGCTATATTGCGGTTCGTTTCTGAATCCTGGTGATAAACTTCATCCCGGTAAATAAAAGCGATAACGTCGGCATCCTGTTCTATTGCGCCGCTTTCACGCAGATCGGCCATCTGGGGGCGTTTGTTGGGCCTGTCTTCAACCTTGCGGTTCAGCTGTGAGAGGGCAATAACCGGCACACTGAGATCCTTTGCAAGTGCTTTAAGCATTCGGGATGTCTCGGAAATTTCTATCTGGCGGCTTTCTGCATTCCTCCTTCCCTGGATAAGCTGAAGGTAATCTATTATTACAAGGGCCAGATCATTACGTTTTTTCAGTCTGCGGCATTTGGCTTTCATTTCGAGGGCGCTTGCTCCGGAACTGTCGTCTATATAAATCGGCAGCTCGGCCAGCCGATTGGCTGAATCCGTCAGGCGGTCCCAGTCATTTTCGGCAAGGTAGCCGGTACGCAGTTTAGCCGCGTTGATCCTGGCGTCCGCTCCCAACAGGCGTATCCCAAGCTGCTGTCTGGACATTTCCAGCGAGAATACGGCGACGGCTTTACCCGTTTGCTTGGCTGCATTCAGCGCTATATTCAGCGCGAGCGCGGTTTTTCCCATACTGGGCCTGGCGGCGATGATAATCAGGTCGGAGGGCTGGAGGCCGGAGGTATAGGCGTCGAAATCTTTGAATCCGGAAGGGATTCCGGTCACGTAACCATCGAAGCCGGCAACGCTTTCCAGCTTTTTGAAGCTCGAGCGGATGACGTCGTTCAAAGGCTGGAAACCTTCGTTTATCTGCTCTTCGGCGATATCGAAGATTGATTGTTCAGCCATTTCGAGCAGTGCCTCGGTTTCGCCCCATTCCTGGAAACAGGAATCGGAGATAGTCGAGCATTGAGCGATCAATTTTCGGCGTACAGATAAGTCCTTGATGATCGAAGCATGGTGAACAATGCCAGCGGAAGTTGATACGGCATCTACAAGAGAAGCCAGATATTCATTGCCGCCGGTTTTTTCGGTGAGACCTTTTTTGGCGATCGTCCTCGAAAGGGTGATCACATCGATAGGCTCTCCGATCGTGTAAAGCTCCAGCATGCCCTCATAAAGGAATGCGTGAGCCTCACGGTAGAAGTCCCCCGGCGCAAGGATGTCCATCAGGCTGTTCAGGGCTTCATTATTAATCAGGACACCACCAAGGACGGCCTGTTCGGCTTCTATGTTATGCGGAGGAATTTTTGTCGTAGACGTAACGTTTTTATCTTTTGCCCGGGCCATTGTACTCCTTTCGTAGACCTGGAAAGCAAAATACAATCGGCCTCCAGGCACGGGTAAACACCAGTAGCTCGGCGGTCAATTACGTTTTGTCCGGGCGGAATCCAGGTGCAGTGACAGAAAAAATGGTTGAATCAGCTTTCCTCGAGACTTCGGACCTCGACTTTGACAGTGCTGGTGACAGTCGGGTAAATTTTAATCAGGATGTTGTACTCCCCGAGGCTCTTTATGGGCTTGTCGATAACGATCTTTTTTCGATCTACAACTATTCCCTTTTTCTCCAAAGCTGCAGCGATGTCCATGCTTGTGACGGAGCCGTACAGTTTGCCCTCTTCGCCAGCCTTCTGTTTGAAAACAAGGGTTACGCCTTCAAGGGTGGCCGCCATTTTCTCGGCTTCCTCTTTCGCCCGGAGCCGTTTGACTTCGATTTTCTTCTTTCTGAGTTCAAAAGACTTTAAATTACCGGGAGTGGCTTCCAAAGCAATTTGTTTAGGAATAAGAAAGTTACGCGCGTAACCGTCGGCAACATTTATCAGGTCGCCCTCCAATCCCAATTCATCGAAATCTTTTTCTAAGATTACCTGCATAAGCATCCTCCGTGATGCACATAAGTGCCTGATTCATGGGGTTTCAACCTTTTAAGCTCCTATAAGCGAAATTAGTCGGTCTGATTTTTTCTTATTCGCCTGAAATCCAACCATTGGTCGAAAACACCCAAAATTGCCAATAACAACATGAAAAATTGTTGAATTGTTATCAAAAAATAAAAAATAATTTTTAAAGTTAAAGGTAAATTATATTTATTTAAATAAAAAATAGCAATGGATAAACCTTGAAAAAAATAAACAACGGCTAAAATAATAAGTAAGTTTATCGCTACTATTTGTAACGTTCCGGCGGCGAGCAGTGAGCCGAATCCAGCAATGATCAGAAACCAGATCAGTCTTTCAGGAACCTGCCATCTGTCCCCGGGTTGAAATTGGGGGTAGGCCAGACCAAGCCGTTTAAAAATCGGTCCGGCCAGCATTACGTTGAACCAGATCACCAGACCCATCCCTATAATCATGAGTGAAGGATAGATCCTGATCAAGGTTTTAACAAATATCTCGGCGTAGCCGTCAGTGCCACCTCCATTTTCAACCGGGGCGCCCAAGTCCCTGTACAGCTGGACAGTCGGTTGAAGCTGCTCTTTGATCAGCGTGGTAACCATTTCTGAAGGCCCCAACCCTTGGGCCGCTCCCAGACCAAAAAGCATTATCGCGCCAAAAACCGTCATCGCGCCGAGTGCGGTGGTAATCGTCAAACCAAGCGTAAATTTGCGTCTGAAAAGTTCGGACAGTACTATTCCCAGAAAACTGAATTCGACGCAAAACACGACCGCTTGTCGGTGACCGGTAAGCCCGGATATCACGGTGACCGCCATAACCGACAGCACCGCAAGAATCAATCCTCTCTGCAGCCCCAGCTTAGTAGCGTAAGAAAGAAACAGCAAAGGGCTCAGAAGCGTCAGCAAGGGCCCTAATATCGGGATCCACAAAGATGCATAAAGCAGAACCAGTGCACCCCCGACGCATCCGAATATATCCGTGAGACTCATCGAAAGACGTAGAAAGGAAAAGGGCATCCCATTATACACGCAGCTGCGCCATTCACGGCCTTTCCCGGACGGCGCTTTATTTCAGCGCCGAAGTGGAGAAAGGCAGAAGCGCCATGGCTCGAGCTTGTTTGATGGCGGCAGTCAGCATTCTCTGATGTTTGGCACAATTGCCGGAAATTCTCCTGGGAGTGATTTTGCCCCGTTCGGTTGTGAAATACCGCAACGTCTTTGTTTCCTTGTAGTCAATTACCAAGCTGCTGTCGGCACAGAACCTGCAGACCTTCCGTCTGTGGAAAGGGCGTCTCACCTTACTTTTGCCTGCGGACCCACTAAATCTTTCTGCCATGATTTAACCTTCTTCCCGATTTTCTTCGGTTGATGCATTTTCTTTTATTTCCGTGTCTTCTTCCTCGCGTGATCCGCCGGACTCCGGCTCCTCGGCATTTCCAGGCTTGAGGGATGCTTTAAGGGCTTCGACATCGGCATGGTCGCTCAGCTTCAATGTCTGGTACTTGAGAACTCTTTCGTCGAGTTTGAAGTTCCGTTCAATTTCGGAAACAAGACCGCCGTCACCGCAATATTCGATCAAGACATAGAAGCCCTTATCGAATTTTTTTACATTATAGGCCAGCGACCGTTTTCCCCATTCTTCGGTCTTTATGAACTCGCCCTTGTTTTTTTCAATAATTTCAATGAACTTAGCGGTTTCGGCTTTGTACTCATCTTCAGGCAGGTCGGGATTTAAAAGATACAGTGTTTCATAATGCCTCATACGAAAATTCTCCTTTCGGCCGTTTGTTCCCCTGCCGGGGATGTGGTCCCCATCCGACAAAATCTTTTTGATATCGGGGACAAGGAGTAGAAAAACTTAAACAAATATTTTTCTCAAATCATTCAATTTTTGTCAATAAATTTTTATCGGGTTTTTCTGTGTCATGTCCTTTTTGTTCTGCCTGGAGTGTCAAAATGGAATTTTGACCTGGTCCGCACCTGTCAAAAGTTTATAACCGTCAAACTAAAGTTTGGCCCTCCATGTTTCTGGCGACGGAAAACCCCGGCATTTAAAAGCTTTATAGCCTTTGTGCGAGTTGAAGAAGGCTTTGAATCAAAAAAGACTGAACGAAAATTATCGCCAAAATAACAAGGATGGGCGAGAAGTCGATTCCGCCGAAAAAAAGCGGAATTCTACGTCTTACCGCATAGAGCACAGGGTCGGTTATCGAACTCAAAAATTTTACGATAGGGTTGAAAGGATCCGGATTTACCCACGAAATCACCGCTCTGGCTATGATCATCCACATATAAAGATTCAGCGCGATATCGAGTATCTTGGCCACAGCAGCCAGGAAATTTCCTATGACAAACATGAATTTAGAGCCTCCTAGTGCCCGGCGGTATTTACAAAAGATTCAATCAGTGACTACAGTAACTCCGAAGCCTTTTCAAAAGGACCCAAAAAAATTAAGGCATGTCGGATCGGAACGTAAGCCGGGTTCTGTTTCCAGAGGCAGTCGCCTGCCACTGGTCGACGGCCATTCATCTAGCTGCGACGTTGCCATCGTAGTCGAGCGACCTACCCGGGAACTCGGGCGGACCACCCTCAATCGTTCCGCTATTTGGTCTTGCTCCGGATGGGGTTTACCTAGCCCTTTCCGTCACCGGAAAAGCTGGTGAGCTCTTACCTCACCGTTTCACCCTTACCCCGAAGGAGCCCTGAAGCTTCCGGGGCGGTTTCTTTTCTGTGGCACTTTCCTTCTCGTCACCGAGACTGGTCGTTATCCAGCATCCTGTCCTGTGGAGCCCGGACTTTCCTCCCCCCTGGGTTTACAGGGCGGCGGCCGTCTGTTCCGGTCCGGCATGCCTATAGTAAAATATTAACACGAATGAGCCATCAGTCAACCTTGCTGCGCATCTTGTTCCGTGTCGATAGATTTGTACCTTTCGTCGTCTCCCCAGTAAATTATTCTCATGCAGTGAGGACAGCTCATCATCTTTTCACCTTTTATCAACTCGTTGAATTTTTGGGGAGGAATCGCAAGATGGCAGCACTGGCATACTCCTTTCATGACAGCGCTTACGGCAAGGCCTCCTTTACGTTTGAGCAATTGTTCGTAATGCTTCAACAGGCTATCGTCAATGTCGCTGCATAACGCTTTTCTTTGACTGAGGAATGATTTAAATGTTTTTTCGAGTTTTTGCTCGTGTTTTTTAAGCTGGGCACGTTCTTTTTCTACAGCCTTGGTCAATTCCTTGCTCTCACTGATTTTTTCCGCCTGGTTCCGTTCCGAGTCTTCAATTCTTTCCATGAGCTCAATCGATCGATCTTCCCGCCGTTGTTTTTCGGTTTGGAAGTCATCAATTTCTTTCAAGGCTGCTTGGTATTCTTTATTAGATTTGATTTGAGATAATTTATCATTGCTTTTTTGTATCTTTGCGTCAATTGTTGCTATTTCTTGATCCATATTCCGGTGTTCTTTTTTCAACGCTTCCAGCTCAATCTCGGCATTTTTCACCTCGGTGTGCATCTCGGTGATTTTTTGGTCGAGGGCCTTTAGCTTGGCCGGATACTGCCGTTTTTCATTGGCAATCGCCATTAAATGTTTGTCGAAAGCCTGAAGGTCTATCAAACGTGATAATTGTTCTTGCACCTTTTCACCCCTTTTTTACCTGCTGGTATACTGACTTTCTCAATATATGCTGCTGTAAGTATTCTGCCTCGATACTTTGTTTATAACACCGACAGAGGATCGGCCTCTTCAGCCGTATAAACCTCTACGGCCCATCCAACTTCTTTCATGGACACTGCCAGTTTTCGTATAACGCGGCTGAAGGCAGCCCTTTCGGTGGCGAAATGGCCTGCATCCACCACGATTAAATTGCGGTGAATTGCATCGAGGGCCTGATGGTGGGTGACATCGCCGGTAAGAAAAAGATCAGCACCGGCATCAGCCGCCTCGTTGATCATTCCACCGCCGGAACCTCCAACCACTGCAATCCTGTGTACGGATGTCGGCGAACCACCCGTCACCCTTATATGGCTTAGTCCGAGAGAAGTTTTTATCCTGGCAAAAATGTTTTCCAACGTTTCGGTTTCAGGAAGATTCCCGATGCGGCCCAAACCAACCCCCTCGTCTTTCCGACTTTCCTCCAACACTTCAACGTTCAGGAGCCCGATCATCTCAGCCAGCGCGTCGGATATTCCGCCGCGTGCGGAGTCTAGATTGGTGTGCAGGGACACCAAGCTGATTCCCCTGGAAACGGCCGCCTGAACGACGTCGCCCGGAAACATATCCAACACAAGTGATGAAACGGGTTTGAAAAAAAGCGGATGATGGGTTACGACCAGGCCGGCTCCTTTTGATGCGGCCTGGTCGACTGCGGAAACAGAGGGATCCAGGGCTGACAGCAAAGCCTGCAGGGGACGGTCGGGAAAACCCACCTGGAGTCCAGGATTGTCCCAGCTTTCGGCAAGACTTGCGGGGGCGGCCCTCTGCAGGAATTCCAGCACCTCTTTCACCGTAGGACTTTTGACCATAAAGCTCCGGAACCTGGAGCATCAAAAAGCAAAAGGGCGCATCCACCGGGATTGCGCCCTTTTTTCAATAATCTCCAGGATTTTGTAATTGTTTTATCCACCGCGACACAAATATATTTATCTATAAATTGGTGTGCCCACCTGGATTCGAACCAGAGACCTACCGGTTATGAGCCGGTGGCTCTTCCAGCTGAGCTATAGGCCCACACAGCCGAACAACAGCCTTTAAAAATGCTCGTTTTGAGACTGGTTGTCAAGAAAATTTATATTACTCCTGACTTTCTACAAAACTTTTCAGTTTTCTGCTTCTGCTTGGATGTCGCAATTTACGCAGAGCTTTTGCTTCTATTTGTCTTATGCGTTCCCTGGTCACGTTGAAATCACGTCCGACTTCCTCCAGGGTATGATCGGCTTTTTCCCCGATTCCGAAACGCATCCTCAAAACTTTTTCTTCTCTCGGTGTCAATGACCGTAAAACATTTCTTGTTTGTTCGGCAAGACCGAAATTAACAACGGCGTCACCGGGCGAAAGCACTTTTTTGTCCTCGATGAAATCTCCAAGATGGCTGTCTTCCTCTTCACCAATGGGTGTTTCGAGACTGATCGGCTCTTTGGCGATTTTTAGAACTTTACGCACCTTTTCAAGGGGGAATTCCATTTTTTCGGCGATTTCTTCGGGTGTGGGTTCTCTCCCATGCTCCTGAACCAGGTAACGGGATGTGCGGATCAACTTGTTTATCGTTTCGATCATGTGAACAGGTATCCTGATGGTCCTGGCCTGATCTGCAATAGCCCTCGTGATCGCCTGTCTTATCCACCATGTGGCATAGGTACTGAATTTGTAACCACGTTGATATTCGAATTTATCCACCGCCTTCATCAATCCGATGTTGCCTTCTTGAATAAGATCCAGGAACTGCAAGCCTCTGTTCGTGTATTTTTTAGCGATGCTAACGACAAGCCTCAAATTAGCCTGGATCAATTCCGACTTGGCTTCTTTCGCTTTAGTGATATTCCCTTCGACCCGAGCAAGCACATTTTTCAGCTGCCTGGAGGTCATATTGGTGCGTTCTTTCAATTCTTTGATTACGGTACTCGCCCTGTCTGCGTTTTCCTTGAGGCAGAGCAGTTCGGCCTTGGTAATCCCCATCGGTTCAATGACATGATCGTCGGGCATATTCGGGTCAAGTTTCGAACACACACGGTTTATGTGATGGAGCGATTTTCCGCCGGCCTGGAGCATACAATTGGCGATTTCCCGTGCGGCCGCTTCCAGGCAGGCCGCTTCATCACGAAGCCGTTGCAGCATTACCTCCAGCTGCCTTTTTTCCAAGCTGAATGCGTTCACCATTGAAAGCAGCGTTTCCCTGTCCTTCCGAATTTCAGCGTTGAGCTTCTTTTTGGCCTGTTCGCTCATTCCGGCTTTGGCTACCTGCCTGCGCTTGGCTTTTATCTTTTCATGAAGCGTGCGGATTTCCTCGATCAGAGCTATCAACGACTCTTTTCTTTCTCCGGCCTTCAGGGAGTTTATCTCTTCTTCATCGATGTCGTTGATGACATCCTTGAGTTTCAAGTTACCCGCGCGAAGCTGCTCCCCGAGCTCCAGGATATGCTCGACACCTATGGCACAGTCCAGCATGCAATTGAGGGCTCGTTTCTCGCCGGCCTCAATTCTTTTGGCGATCTTTACTTCCCCCTCTCTGGTTAAAAGAGAGATGCAGCCCATTTCTTTCAGATACATTTTAACAGGGTCGGAAACACGGGACGCCGCATCGGGCAAGTCCAGACGGGGCGTTTCAGACTCATCGAGCTTTGCCAGTTTCTCCTTGGATTTTTCGGCTTTTTCCAGCTCATCCCTCGAGGCTTCGTCCACTACCATTATGTCAAGTTCCTCAAACATCAGCATGAGATCGTCAATGTTTTCTTCCGATGACACAAGATCGTTCGGCAGATCGTCGTTAAGCTCCTCGTAGGTGATGTATCCTTTGTTTTTCCCTATATCGATCAAACGTTTCAAGCTGACCATGTCGGGATTTTTGACCATTCGATCTTCCCTCCAGGATTATTGTCAAGGTCCGCTGCGCGGGCCTGTAAGCATCCGACTGCAGCGGATTTTTCATGAGGTGTCTTTCACCCGCAAGCCTGAAATTCGCTTCGGTCGGAAACCATTTTTATACAATAGTGCCGTTCTGTAAGACTGCAACCGGTTATCCGCATTTTTATCAATGCGCCGATGCAGGCGGCCATCCGCCCGCATTATCCCTGAGCCTTTTGATCTCAAGCACCTTGTTCAATGCTTCGAGATCTTCTCCGGCGCCTGTAAGGCTTTCAGCTATATGGCGGTTTTCGATTTTTGTTTCGATTTCCGCCAGGGCCAGCTTGACTTCATCGCCGGTGAATCGCGATCCTTCTAAATAAACTTCACGCAAATGGCTTTTGGCTTCCTCGCTTTCGAGATGCTCGTGCAGGAAATCGAAAGAGCATTGTACCCCTTCTCCATGATATTGGAATATTTTGGTGACGATATCCCGCACGGCCGCATCTTCTATCAGGCAAACGCACTTGCATGATTTGAGTTTCTCGACGGTTTTCGGATGATGTACCAGCAGGTTCAGTATGTGGAGGGCGTCGAAACGTTTTTCTATGGTACCTGCGGCAGGAGAAATCCATCTACGACTACGGGCTTCTTGCCGTCCCTTCTCAGCGGGGAGTTTCTCCAGTTCGCGCCACAGCATTTGTTCGGTGACGCCGAGCCGCTGGGATATTCTCTGAACATAAAGCGCTTGCTGCATTTCGTTTTCGATGGATGCAATAACAGGGAGAACAGCCTGGAGAATTTTGACATTTTGTTCCACTGAGCCGTCCTTGGTGTCGGTTTGCTGTTCAATAAAAAAATCAAACAATCCAGGTGCCTGTTCGATACGCGCTACAAATTTGTCCAGGCCATAGGTGTTCACATAACTGTCCGGATCGTAGCCTGATTCGAGCACGACGACCCGCGCACTCAGGCCTTCGTTCAAAAACAGGGGCAGACTTCTTACAGCTGCCTTTTTCCCTGCTTCGTCGGCATCGAAAACAAGAAAGACTTCACTTCCGTATCCCTTTAGTTTGCGTACATGCGATTTGGTGAGGGCGGTGCCGAGCGTGGCCACAACTTCGCTTAAGCCGTGGCGTTGAAGCGCGATACAATCCATGTATCCTTCTACAACAATCACCCTGCCGGAACTTCTGATCGCGGAGGCGGCCGCCGGCAACCCGTATAAAAAATCGCTCTTATGGAAGACGGGTGTTTCCGGGGTATTCAAATATTTGGGAAGAGAGTCGTCCAGGACCCTTCCCCCGAAGCCGACAACCTGGTTCCGTTGGTCCAGCAGCGGGAAGACAACCCTTCCCCGGAACCGGTCGTATAATCTGCCACCGTTTCCGCGCACAATTACACCAGCTTCAACGGCCAGGTTCACATCGACACCGGCCGTTTGCAGCTGTTTCAACAAGCCGTCCCATTCGTTGGATGCAAACCCCAGGCGAAAAGCGCTTCGTGTATCAGGAATTATTTTCCGCCGATCAAGATAGCTCCTTGCCGGCTCACCCTTTTTCGGATTCTCCAGGATATGTTCAAAATACTTTGCCGAAATTTCATTTATTCTAAAAAGAGAGGTTCTGGTTTGGGCTTTTTTTTTCTCTTCGGGAGAGTAGGACGAGGGAGTGTAAGGAATCCCGTATTTTTCCGCAAGGTCGCGCATCGCCTCCGGGAAAGTGGTTCCGTGATACTCCATCCAAAACGAAAAGACATCGCCGCCTTTTTTACAGCCGAAGCAATGAAAACTTTGTTTTTCGCGGTTCACGTTGAAAGAAGGATCGTTGTCTCCATGAAAAGGGCAGCGACCGACGTAATTGCGCCCTACCTTGCGCAATTCGACATACCGACCAATTAGTTCGACTATATCGACTGCCCGCTTGATTTCTTCTTTGGCCGAAATATCCGAAACCATCGGTACACATCCGGTTCATGGAGGCTGAACGGCCCTATGATGTCTCCGCCGGCGTCAACTGGGAGCCGTTTTCAGCTCAGCAGCTTTTTCGCCGCTTGGTTCACGTCTTTTCCCTGAGCCTTGCCCGCGAGCCGTTCCATCGCAGACTTCATCACCCTGCCAAGGTCTTTGGATCCTGAAGCGCCTACATCGGAAATTACTTGCTTGACCACTTCTTCTATCTGTTCCTGAGTCAACTGCTCTGGCAGATACTCATGTAGGATTTCTATCTCCGCGGATTCCTTCTGTGCCAGATCGAGCCGCCCGGCTTTGGTGAATTCCTCAATGGATTCCCTGTTTTTTCGGACCATCGATGAGACAACCGCCTGGAATTCTCGGTCATCGAGAGATTCGCCTTTTTCCACCTGCTTGTTTTTCAAAGCCGCCTTTAGCATCCTGAGGCACGAAAGCCTAGGCGCGTTTTTGGTTTTCATCGCTTCTTTTAGATCATCGAGAAGCTTTTCATTTAAGGACATCTCCACCACCTCTGTCGGAAAGGGTTTAATCGGAGAATTAACAAAGTAAAAATAAGACTTTATTCCGCGGAGTCAAGCTCGACGGATACTTCACCGACGGCCGACAGGGCCTCCTTGAGATCCAGAGTGCCCTCATAAAGTGCTCTACCGGTGATCATACCTGTGACTCCGTCGCTTTCGAGTTCAGCGAGTGCCTTTACATCTCCGAGATCGCTAATGCCGCCCGATGCAATCACCGGGATGCGGACCTTTCCAGCGAGCGCCCTGGTGGCGTGAAGATTCGGTCCCGACTGCATTCCATCTTTGAGGATGTCGGTGTAGACCAGGGCAGCGGCCCCTGCATTTTCGAAGCGTTTTCCAAGATCGACCGGTGTAATTTTGAGTTCACGGGTCCAGCCTTCCACCGCTACGTTGAGCCCTTTTGCGTCGATTCCGAGAATTATCCTTCCGGAATAGCGCCTGCAAGCTTCCGTTACAAAATCCGGATCATCGTATACGGCCGTACCCAGAATAGCGAATTGAACACCCAGCTCGAAATAGGCTTCCAGCGAGGAAAAATTTCGGATTCCACCCCCCAGTTGGACCGGTATTGGAACCGAATCCACGATACGCCGGATGGCGTCTTCGTTTGCCGGTCTACCTCCGGCCGCTCCATCCAGGTCGACGACGTGGAGACGCCGGGCGCCGCACCGCCACCAGTGCAAGGCCATCAGGTGCGGTTCGTCGGAAAATACGGTTTCATCATCCATGCGGCCCTGCCGCAATCGCACGCAACGGCCGCCTTTAAGATCTATAGCCGGGATTACCAACACTTCTTCGTTTCTCCACTTTTTTAAAGGCCGGGGTACTTTTCGAGCAGGGAGTCAAGCCCGTAAGCCGCGAAAGATTCAACCGTAAGCCACCGTCCGCCTCGTTTAAAAAAACCTACAAGATCCAGGAGGTTTTCCGAAAGGGACCCCTGCGCCCTATCAAATCAACCCCACCAGATAAGAGCCCCGTCGGAAATTCTTATCAGATACAGATCGAATGCTGCCGAAGCGGTACAGATTTGACAGGACACAGGAATCC
>JAWOBE010000024.1:0-46979 GCA_046498185.1 Desulfatiglandaceae bacterium
ATTCCGAGTGCCTTCAAGGCACGGATGCCGCCTATCCCCAGCACTATTTCCTGGCGAAGCCGCATTTCGCGGTTTCCCCCGTAAAGCTGAGCGGTGGTGGTCCTGAAATCCGGTGGGTTTTCTGTGACGTTGGTGTCGAGCATGTAAAGGTTTACACGACCGACCTGGATGCGCCATATTGAAACGGCCACCGGAGAACCTTTGAAATCCACGTAAATTTTCATCGGGGCGCCTTGTGCATCAACAATTTGTTCGACGGGCATCGTGGAGAAATCATTCAGGGGGTAGGTTTCCATCTGCCAACCGTCAGATGTGAGGTATTGGCTGAAATAGCCTTTCTGGTAAAGCAGGCCCACTCCCACCAGCGGTATGTTCAGGTCGCTGGCCGATTTTAGGTGGTCACCGGCAAGAACGCCAAGCCCTCCGGAATAAATCGGGAGACATTCCGCCAACCCGAATTCAGCTGAAAAATAAGCGACTTGAACCGGTGTTTTTCCGCAGTGAGCATCGACCTGAATCCGCGGCTTGGACATATATCTGGAAAAGTCTTCATAGACCCTGTCCATCTGGGCCAAAAAACCCGATTCCCCGGCGAGTTCCACAAGCCTGCGTTGATCCGTCAGGCCCAGCATGAGTACCGGGTTGTGTCTGCATTCACGCCAGAGGCCGGCATCGATTCGTTTGAAAAGATCCCTGATCTCCTCCCTCCAGCTGAACAGCAGATTACCAGCAAGGTGACGCAGGGGTTCCAGCCTTGAAGGTAGATCGGGGATCACATTGAATGAGGCCTTTGCTTTCATCTTCCGTACTCCGAATCAATTGCCCGGAAAATCATCCCGTGTGACAACGGTTATTCCCCGTGAAGTTATCTTGAAACGTTTTCTGTCCCGCGCCGGGCTGACACCGATTTCTTCACCGGCAGGGATTCGCGTTCCTTCGCCGATGATAGATTTTTTAATTTTGGCTTTTCGGCCTATTACGACATTTTCCATGACCACGGATTCCTCAACACTCGCCCAGCTCTGAACAAATACATTATAGGAAAGAACGCTGTTGCTGACAAATGCACCGCTGATAATTGAGCCGTGGGCCACAAGGGAGTCGAGCGCACGGCCGGCACGCACATTGGCCCCTGTTTCCTGTGCAAAAACACTTTTAACCGGGGGATATTGCCGCTGGAAGGTTCTGAGCGGCCACCGTTTTCCATAAAGGTTGAAATAGGGGTCCACACCGGTCAGGTCCATGTTCGCGTTCCAGTAGGAATCGAGCGTGCCCACATCCCTCCAGTACCCGCCGTCCCGCGCCGGTTCGATGGAGGTCGTGCGTTTACCGTCGGCATCTATTCGGGTGACTTCTTCTTTGATTCGATTTTTCATCCGGTATGGATACGCAATCACCCGGTGGCTTTTCAGTATCGAAGGTAGAATATCTTTGCCGAAATCGGAGAGATCATTTCTGTTGAGCAGGTCCATAAGGACTTCCGTCTTGAAAAGATATATTCCCATCGAAGCCAGCACGCGGGTGGAATCGCCCGGGATAGTCTCCGGGGAATGTGGTTTTTCCTGGAATCCGCAAACTTTGAAGTCCTTGTCCACCTGGACGATACCGAATTCCCTGGAGGTTTCCTTACCCATTTCTATAACCGCAATTGAAACGTCGGCGTCATTTTCCACATGATAATTCTTGAATAAGGAATAGTCCATTTTATAGACATGGTCACCGGACAACACCAGCACGTGCTCGGGCCGGGTTTGCTCTACGAGGTATATATTTTGCCTTATCGAGTCAGCGGTTCCTTGATACCATCTTTCTCCGGCCATCATCTGCGGGGGAGCGATCTTCAAAAAATGACCCAGCGCGCCGCTGAAGATGTTCCATCCCCCTTCGAGGTGCTGCATCAGGGTCTGGGACTTGTATTGCGGAAGAACGATTATTTTGTATACTTCCGAATTGATACAGTTGGAAAGGACCAGATCTATCAGCAGATAAATTCCCCCAAAGGGAATCGCCGGTTTCGAGCGATCCCGGGTTAAAGGCATGAGGCGTTCTCCTTTGCCTCCCGCCATGACGACAGCCACAACATTTTTCATTTCGGACCTCTTAATGAATTTTACGTAATTGTAAAACCGCGATCAAAGCCAGTGTTTCCTTTTAAACATGATAAGCATCACCAGGCCCAAGCCCAGCATAACCAGCATGACTGCAGGGTACCCCCACCACCATTTCAACTCCGGCATATTTTCGAAATTCATTCCGTAGATTCCGGCTATAAAAGTGAGAGGTATGAAGATGGTGGCGATTATGGTCAAAACTTTCATGACCTCGTTCATCTTGTTGCTGACGCTGGAAAGATAGATGTCAAGCGTTCCTGCCAGCATGTCTCTGAAGGCTTCGATTCCGTCTATAATTTGGATGGTGTGGTCGTAGACATCACGGATATATAAGACCACTTCCTGCGTGATCAAGGAACTGCCGCCCCGTTCCATTGTTGAGAGTGTTTCCCTAAGCGGCCAAACGGATCTTCGCAGGAAAATCATATCCCGCTTGGCACCCTGAATGGTTCCCAACGTGGCCGGAGTCGGCGAGGCTAAAACCTCTTCCTGCAAGGCTTCCACCTTTTCACCGTAGTATTCGAGAATCGTGAAATACTGATCCACGATCGAGTCCATCAGTGCATAGGCAAGATAATCGCTGCCGGAATTCCGCATCTTTCGGCTTTTTCCCTTGAATATCCGTTTACGAACCGGGTCGAAGACATCGGCTGCAGTTTCCTGGAACGATAATACATAATTTTCACCGACGATAAGGCTAACTTGTTCCGCGAGCACCTGTTCCCGTTCCTGAGCGTACATGAGCATTTTCAAAACTATGAACAGATATCGATCGTGGTCTTCGATCTTGGGGCGCTGCCCGGCGTGAACAATGTCTTCGAGGACAAGAGGATGGATTTCAAAAATACCGCCGAGGGTTTCAACTATTTTCAAATCGTGGATACCTGTTACATTTATCCAGGCAACCTCGTTCGAAACGGCATGCAGTTTACATTCATCCGGAGAAATGTCTTCAAAAATTTCGACATCCTGCTGGTTATACCTTATCAATGAAATTTTGACTTTTTCGGTGCGTTTTTCACCGACGTGAATCATCGTACCGGGCGGAAGGCCGGCCTTCAATGAGCTGTGTTTTGTCAACTCATGCATCGCGTTGTTCCCTGTGTTCCAACTTTTCGTCAGATTTAAGGATTATCCGTGCGTCGGCTACCGTGCATCCCTCGGTGCCGCACATAAGCGGATTTATATCGATAGAATCAAAAAGATTTCCCAGGGCGATTTCAAATTCTGAAAACTGAGCGACGGTCTGGATCAATGCCTCAATATCAACAGGAGGCGCACCGCGGAAGCCTTCGAGCAGCGGCCGGGCCTTTAGTTCCTGCAGCATGCTCCTTGCCGTTTCTTTTTCGATGGGTGCCATCCTCATCGTCGAATCCCGATATATCTCGACGCCTGTGCCCCCGAAGCCCAGAAGAACGACAGGCCCGAACTGGAAGTCATTGACGGCCCCGAGGATGAGTTCGATCCCGGGAGCCGTTTCTTCAACGAGCACCCCGACGGCTCCTTCTATTGCATGCAGCCTCGAGAATTCTTTTTTAAGGGTTTCTTCATCGGTTATGCATGTTACAACCCCCCGAAATTCGGACTTGTGCACCACCTTCGGCGACACCACTTTCATAACCACCGGGCCGCCGTTTTCTGCAAGAAAGGCCGCAGCACGTTCGGAATCAGATGTCATTATCCCACGGGGGATGGTAAGCCCGGCGGAAGAAAGCAGGCGCTTTGAATCAGGCTCCAGGACCCATCCCTGTGAAGCGGAGCGCTCCAGGATATTTTTTTCCGTTTCGTTCAACACGGCTTGCACCTCCTGAGGGCTTCGGCCATTAAAACAGCACCTTTGATCGAAAAAGACACCGGCACGTGGTTAAGTTCGAAACCTTCTATCATCATCCCGTATTTTTCGACATGGGGAACATAGGCAACAAGAGGTTTTTTGTATTTGGCATAAAGGTTGCTCAACCGTGCACCAAGATCTGACGTCATTCCGGGAAGGTATGGCAGCAGCAATATCAGCACGCAGTCGATATCCGGCGAAAGGCAAAGGGCCTTCGCCGCTTCCTCGAAGTCGTCATCCACTGCACTGCCGGTGAGATCCACCGGATTTTCCAGCGAAGCGATTGCCTTGATGCTTTCTGAGAGCGTTTCGGCGAGTTTTTCCTTTGCTTTGCCGGGCAGCTGCGGAACATCCAGCCCCATCTCCGAGCATAAATCTACAGCCAAGGCACCGTGGCCCCCGCTGCCGGTGATGATTCCCAGCCTGCCTTCTATGGAATCGCGATAACAGCCAAGCGCTTCACAGAAAGCTACCAGCTCGAATTCAGTGAGCGCTTCCACGATGCCGAACTGAGCCATGACCTTGGAGAATACCTGGTAATCCCCGGCAAGGGAAGCCGTATGGCTGCTGACCGCGCGGCTTCCACCCGGGCTTTTTCCGGCTTTGAGTATAACGACCGGTTTGGGACTTTGCGCAGCGGCCTCGACAAACCTACGGCCTTCGCCTTTGCCGAATCCTTCGACGTAATAGGCGATGACTTCGGTTTTGGGATCGTCGATGAGATACTGTAAAACTTCAATTTCCCCGACGCAGGCCTTGTTCCCGATACTTACCGCAAGGGACAGCCCTACACCTTCCATCGCGAACTTCACCATTTGGTCGACAAGAACGCCTCCACTCTGGCTGACCATTGCGACATTTCCCGCCTCGGGGCGCACCATCCGCTCGCTTGGAAGGAAAAAACTGTCCACCACCGACGGCCTGTAGAGCCCGAGACAGTTGGGGCCTATAAGCGGAAAATCCGCGGCAAGGGCCATTTTGCGGAGTTCATCCTGAAGATCGGAACGCCCGGATTCCGCGAATCCTCCTGATATAACCGCGGCTCCACCGACACCGGATTCTATGCACTGCGCGATCGTTTCGGGAACATGCTCGGCCCTGACCGCAATAACGGCCAGGTCCACGGGCTCCTGGATTTCGGTAATATTTTTAAAAACCCGTTCACCCTGCAATACGCCGCCTCTGGGGTTGATCGGATATACCTTCACCGGATAGCGCAGGCGGTTCTTATGGTAAATCACGTTGGCCGGGTGCCGGTCGTTAACGAGCGAAACGCCTGCGACAGCCATGGTAGCGGGCTCGAAAACCCTGTTGAAATCCATATTCATCCCCTCTGTAATAAAATGCTCTCAGCCGGCATGGAGTGTAAAACCACCGGCGACAAGCGTTTTTGTGAGACGGTGGAAGTGTTCATCAGACTATAAAAGGCTTTTCCTGGCTCTTTCCGTTCCATACGCGGAGCAGGTAATCTTTTTGCTGCTCGAATTTCATCGCTTGTTCTTCCACCAGGTTTTCGGCTTCCGCAGAATTCATGCTCCAGCTCTGCAGGACAAAAGAGGCCACCCTGGCGAAATAAAGAGGTGTCACCATGTCTATAAGCTGCATTCGGTTCATTTGCCACGCATGGTAAGTTGCGGCCAGCTCGTAGAGGATCTGGACCCAGGTTTCGGTTGGGAAATGGAAATTCCTGGAATCCATTTCAGCGCACCGGCTGATTTCAGCAAAGCATTCTTTGCAGAATATTTGCTTCCATAATGCGGAAAACTGGCTGTAGCCGGTTCGGAATTTTTCTATCATACCATCCGGATCGACCTTTACGGGTTCGGGTTCCAATTCCCCGTCGAAACCGAATATTTCTACAGGCTCGCTCCCCTCGATCTTTTTCCAGTAGGCCTCATGGCGTTCCATAAGATAAAAGAACGTCCACAAAACTTGGCGGAACATGGGCCCCAGGTGTTTACCCGGATCCTTCGCGTCGTGAATTTTGACCCCGAGATTTGACTGACAGATTCGAAAGCCCTGGGTGACAGCGCTTATGGTCATCCAGATATCTATTCCGAAACGGGCCACTTCGGTATCCCATACATCTTGATTTGCGTAGAACTTAGCGGCGTCGCTGGAGATGGCAAAATCTCCACCGATCGGCTGGCGGATTCTTTTGCCATATAATGCCCGGGTCAGATTGTATACGATGTTGTTCGTGATTGTCCCATCATATTTATGCCTTACGTAAACCGGTGCTACGAACTGGTAGCCCTGTTCGAGCACCGGGTCCATCAAATATTTCACCCAGTCCGGCGTTATGCTTCTCAGATCTGCGTCCACCATTGCGCATACCTTTACGCTGAGCCGGTCGGCGGCTTCAAAAAGGCACCTGAGTGCACTGCCTTTTCCTGCGGGACCCCGGTAGATCGTGATCAATTTTTCCTGCCATGGCTTTATTTCAAACTCTTTAGCTACTTCCCGGCTGTCATCGGTGGAGCCTCCGTCGGAAATCAAGATCACGGAACGTTTATTGCCGAAGTGAGCTGCAAGCCCATGGCTCACCATTTGGATAACATGAGTGATGGTCTTTTCATTATTGTAACAAGGGATACCCACCAGGATGTCGGCGGATTCTATCTCTTCCATCCGCTTTGCAGCGTATCCCCTGAGTGCGGTATTATATCGCATGCTTTTGACTTCCTCCGAGTCGACGTTGTTCTTTTATTTTTTTATCATAATTTCATAAAGTTGGCAACACAATACAAGAACATGCGTAATCACTGTCATTGCCCTTTGAAAGGATCGCAAATAATGGTTATGATACCATAAACGTTCCAAGATTTGGCTTTTGTGGGAGCGGATTGTATCCGCGATTTTATTGCCCTGAAGTTGCGTGTATAATCGCGCTTAAAAAGAGCTCCCACAGGTATCGGACATTTAATCGCTATCGGGATCGATCTTTGATTCCGTGGCTCCTTCGACCCCGATACTGAATCCGATACTGAAGCCGACAAGGCAAGGATTGCACTTTTTACGATTTCATCAGGGTTCATATGGCTAAATTTTTTTCATACAGCGGTATCTTGCTTCCTGCGGCCCTTCGCCCGCTTGCGGCATACCGTTTTCAGCTGGTTTTAGCGTTTCTTATTGCCGCCGTTTTGCTTCCAGGCGTTTCAGCCGCCAATTCGACGGGGATCTCCTATGAAATCTTTTTTAAAGGCCTGAAAGATCGGGGCGTTGAATCCGAACTCAGGACGATTTCGGATATGGAGGAACTGCGGGACAGGCCACCTGCCGGCATAGGACTTCTGCGAAGCCGCGCAGAGCGGGATCGGAAAAGGTTCCTGGAATATTTTAATTCAAAGGGTTGGTATGCCGCGGAAATAACCGTGAGCATCGACCGGGATGAAACGCCGGTGAAAGTCTTCTTCCATGTGGATACAGGCCCGCCTTATCTTCTCGACGTTATCGATATACAAGTTGGCGGTGAAGCCGAGTTTGAACTGCCGTCACCGTCGGAAACAGGTCTCGTTTCAGGAGAAAAATTCGAAGCAGGCCCTTTCCTTTCTGCCCAGAACAGGCTGCTTGTACATCTGAAGAGCCTTGGATACCCTTTTCCTTCAGTCGTCGACAGGCGGGTCACCGTAGATCATCGGGACCAATCGGTATCCGTGAAAATGTCCATTGATCCGGGGCCTTCAGCGGTGCTAGGGGAGGCGCGGTTCGAAGGCCTCAAAAGCATTGAAGAGAGTTTTGTCCGTAAGATGGTTCCCTGGAAGCGTGGAGACCGATATGACCCTGCTTTATTGCGGGCCTTACATCGAGATCTTTCGTCGACCGGTCTTTTCGCGGGCATAAAAATCACCGAGGCAGCCGAGGTGGATGAAAAAGGCGTGCTTCCGGTGACCGTAGACCTTACAGAGCGGAAGCACCGTTCGATTGGTGCATCCCTCAACTATTTATCAGATGAAGGTCCGGGGGCGAAATTGTCCTGGGAGCATAGAAATTTGATGCACCATGGGGAGCGTTTTGTACTGGGTGCCAGTGGATCCGATTTTACCAGGGATGCATCCGCGGTTTTCCGGAAGCCATATTTTTTGAGAAACGATCAATGGCTTCGCATCAGCACCCGCTTCGCCGATGAACGGCCCGACGCTTACGAAAGCCGCAGCTTGTCAGGAGGGTTTCAGATCGAACGTGAGCTGGATGAGGGCTTAACCCTGGCCGGGGGCCTGGGATATAAAAAATCCAGGATAACGCAGTTCGGTGTTGAAGAAGAATATACGCTTCTATCTCTTCCTCTAAGGGTATCCCTCGACACGAGTGACGATCTACTCGACCCCACACGTGGGGGCCGGCTGACGATAGAAACGACCCCTATGTTGAATGTCGAGCACACCGACCGGCCTTTTGTCAAGATGTACGGGAGATACCGCAGATATCTCCCGGTTTTTGATTCTCCCTCGGTCGTTCTGGCCGGGAGCGTAGCCGCAGGCATGATAACCGGATCGCGGCACGGAGACATCCCGGCCGACGAGAGATTCTATGCCGGCGGCGGCGGTTCCATCCGGGGTTATTCCTACCAATCCGTGGGGCCGCTTATCGAAGGCATCCCCTACGGCGGAAGATCACTGATCGAATGCTCCTTCGAGATCCGGACGGCGGTCACGGAGCATATAGGCATCGTCGCTTTTCTGGACGGCGGAACGGCCTATGAGTCCGGGAATTTCAGCTCGGGTGAATCTTTCCGATGGGGGAGCGGTTTGGGATTCCGATACCGGACTCCGGTGGGGCCGCTGCGTTTTGACATTGGTTTCCCATTGGACGGGAGGGATGGATTCGACGATTCGTTTCAGTTTTACTTGAGCCTGGGGCAGGCTTTTTGAGGCAGGTATGAAAATAGCCGTCAAACGAGCCTTGAAATGGCTGACTATTTCGTTGTGCGTTGGGGTGCTGGTCTGTGCTGTCCTATTGGTGTTGATACATACCGGGCCCGGCAGATCAGCGACAGCGGATTTTTTGTCCGCTGTGCTTAGCCGGGGGGAGGGATCGGTAAAAATCACCGGGCTCGACTTTTTGTTTCCCAAACGGCTTGGTTTTGAGAAGCTGATCGTCTGCGACGGAAAAGGTCAATGGCTTGCTGTCGACGATGCGTTTCTAAAATGGGATCCATGGTCGGTTGTGAGGGGTCGAATCCATGTGTTGGAGGTTGGAGCCGGATCCATCGATATCTCGCGCTTTCCGAAATCTGCTTCGGGGGCATCGAAGGGGAAGAAGAAAGCATCCGGAGACGCCGCCGTTCCCTGGGACTTGTTGGCCAGGGTCTCTATTTCATCTGCATCCTTTGAATCCGTGTCTATCGATGAGTCGGTGGCGGGGGCTGCGATGAGCTTCAGATTAGGTTCAGCCTTCTCTCCGATGGCGCGGGGAGAGGAGGCTGTTTTTTCGTTGGATGTCGAGAGGCTCGACGGTCCCGGCGGGCATGCACGGATTTCGGCTTCGGTGAATGCTTCGGAGCGCAGGCTGGCTGTGGATGGGCACATATCGGATCCCGAGGGAGGGGTCGTTTCCACCTTGATGGGAAAGGCGGTTCCAGTTGAGGTCTCGATTTCCGGCGGGGGCCCGTTTTCAATGTGGACGGGCTCCGTGAACGGAACCGCGGGCGATCTGGGTGCGCTGAGCCTTGATTTGACTTTAAAGGACCAGGGAACCGCTTTCAGGTTCACGGGCGATGGAGAAATAGTTGTTTTAAGCGGGATAACCGGAAGACCTGCCCCGGATTCGATAGAACTCGCCTTTGATGCCGAACTTTCAAGGGACAGAAAAATAAACGTTCGGGATTTTCGACTGATCCATCCTGGTGCGAAATTTATTTCGACCGGTACGTTCGATGGAAAAGCCGGGACGATTGCCGGTTCTTTTTCACTGGGCGTGCCGGATGCAGGCGCTTTTTTCTATCGGGAAACATCCCGGGTGAACGGTGGATTCGAGATTGCGGGGGAACTGAATGGTTCGGTGATTCGGCCGGTGCTTGACACAGAAGTGATCGGGACAGGGATCTGCACCTATGATTTTAGTGCTGACAGGGTAACCGGGAAAATACGCGCCGTGTTGGACCGTGAGGGTGAAGGGTGGGGAACCCTGGATGTCAAGGCCGAAGCGGCAGGTTCCGGTGTAGTTTTTCCCGGGGGAGTGTCTATCCCGGGCGACGACGTCACGGTTGAAGCGGATATGCGTGTGACTGCGGACGGTGCGGTATCCGGACAGGGAAATGCTGCTTTAGGAACGGGGCTATCTACTTCTTTCAGCGGAAGCCTTTCTTCCAGTCGGGCAGTTGAGGTCACCGGGCGCATAGAATCTAATGACCTGTCGGCCCTGTCCGGCATTGCGGGCGTTCCTCTCGCAGGGGCTTCAAAACTGGAGTTTTCTATGGCGGGTCCCACGGCCGAATCATTTACCGTTAATCTTGAAGGGACGGCGGAACCGGCCCTGTTGACCCGTCTGACCGGACGATCGTGGCCCGGAGGGAATCTCAGCCTTAAGGGATCCCTGAAGCTCGATGAAGGCAGAAAGCTTCAGTTGACGGATTTGGTGCTGGCAGACGATGCATTTCGTCTTTCGGCAGTGGCCTCGATGGTTTTTTCCGACCAGTCTTTTTTCGGTGAAATTGATTTAAAGATTCCTGAACTCGCGCTTTTTTCCTCTGTGGCTGGGATTCCGCTTTCGGGGTTGGCAAGTTTTAGAGCCGATCTCGAAGGTAAATCGGAGCGGGTTAGCGCTGAAGCGGAAGGGGATTTTTCGAATGTATCTGTGGATGGATTCCGGTTTGATCAGGGGAAGATAGGTTTAAATGCCCAGGGCCGGCTTTCGGATATCGAAGGTGATCTAGCGGTGGAAGTGGTGTCGGGGGACAATGGTTTTCATCTAAGTACCGGAATCCGGAACAACCTGCAACGGATCGATTTGGTTGGCATATCAATCAAGGGACCGGGAAGCACGGTCGAAGGAAACATGGGATTCAGCCATGAAACAAAGTTCATCACAGGCAATCTTAAATATCATATTGAAGACCCTGGACATTTTTTGAAAACCTTTTCGAACGGGCAGGGAACAGGGAAGATCCGTTTTTTCGATGACGGAAAAGAGCAGAAAGCCTTCGTTGAATTTACAGGATCCCAGGTGGAGACAGCGTACGGCTCGATTGGACGGATTCGCGCCGAGGGAGAAGCGGCCGGGCTCTTCCCGCCCCGGCGTGCGGCGGTAACCTGCCTTTTGTCAGATCTGAAAACAGGAGATTTCCTGGTTTCCTCCGCCACGGTCGAAGGGGAATTAAGCGATCTTCGCCTGTCGGTCGACCTGGATATGAAGGGCGACTTTCATAGCGGTTTTTCGAGTGGTCTTTCCGCGAGCATTTCTGACGGCCCGGAGCGGATCATTGCCGTGAGCAGGTTCGACCATGTTCACGGGGGAATACCGGTGAGGCTGAATTCGCCTGTGCGGGTCGTATTGGCCGGCCGGAAGGTTTCGATGGAGGAGGCTTCCTTTTCTATCGGCAAGGGAACCCTTGGTGGTTCCGGGGTATTTGACCGGGATGCTTCTATTTTCAGCGTGGAGGCTTCGTATCACAAACTTCCGCTGGCGCTTGTCTCGGCCCTGGGATATGAAGCCGGCGACGGCCTGGTTTCCGGGAGCATGAATATTTCCAATGGTAACAAGACCCCGGTGTTGAAGCTCGATGCCCTTGTAGAAGGCTTCGGTTTCCCTGGCCTCAGGGAAGATGCTTTTCCGGCCCTCGATGCCGATCTTCGTGTGGAGAGCAATGGAAATCGGATTGAAGGAAGCGGTGAGATCCGTGGAGCCGGGAAAACCCCTTTAACGGTGAAAGTGGCTTTTCCGGTGGAATATCGCTCTTCTTCAGCTCTTCCTCGTTTTATGCCGGCAGGTGAAATTGAAGGGCGGCTGGCCTGGGATTTCGATCTAAAGGACGTTCAGGACATGGGCGTGCGGATGTCGGGGGATTTGTCCGGTAAAGCAGGATTGAAAATCCATATTCAGGGTACGGCGGAGAATCCGGAAGTTAAATGCGAGTTCCATGTCGCAAACGGCGGTTACCGAGACCCTCAAGCGGGGAGTTCGATAGAAAATTTAGGCGTGAACCTTTCCGCGCATACTCTTCCTGCCGGTTTATCTGAACGCCTTGCTTTAACAGGAAGCATATCCGGGATTTCCTCTTCGCCGTTTGAAATCTCGGGGGAACTGCCGTTTGTTTTTTCATTGTCTCCTTTCCGTTTCACGCTTCCTGGTGACGGCGAGGTGGAAGGTTTTCTAAGGGGCGATATGGATCTGGCTGCGGTGCCGGCCGCATTTTCCCTCGACCGTCACCATATGCAGGGTTTGATGAAATTCGACCTTGATCTGGCGGGGACGGTGTTTGAACCCCGTCTTTCCGGTTCGGCTCAACTGAACCAAGGTTATTTCGAAGATATCACCACCGGTACCGTCCTCGAGGAAATTTCCCTGCATCTGGAAGCTTCTCCTCCCAGAGTAAAGATCGCACGTTGTGAGGCTCGGGCGGGCCAGGACGGAAAAGTGAGAGTAGAGGGTTGGCTCGAGGCGGCGCCCGGGGAGACTGCTTCATATGATGTAACGCTGAAAATGGAAAATGCCGCCCTTCTCAGGCGCGATGACGCGTACGCCGTCATGGGCGGCTCTATCCGGCTCAGAGGAACAGGCCTTGAAGCATTGGTGACCGGAAAGGTTTTACTGGAACGGGTCGAGATAATGATACCCGATCACGTCGCGAATGACATTCCGCAGCTTGAAGTCGTGGAGATACACGGGGACCGGAAGGTCGAAGCCCCGGTTCCCTCCACTGAACAGTCACGCTCTCTTCCAGTTGATATTGACGTGAGACTTGAAAGCCCCGGCCGCCTGTTCGTCGCAGGACGTGGGCTTGACAGCGAGTGGAAAGGGACTGTCCATGTCAAAAAAGGTAAAGGCCCGGAGATGGAGGTCTCAGGTGGGTTTTCGCTGGTCCGTGGATATTTCAACTTGCTGGGTAAGCGTTTCACGCTGACCAGGGGCAAGATTCAACTGGGTGGACCCTCTGGAACCTCCCCCCTGATCGACGTAGAAGGGAGAGCTTCATCGGGAGGCATGACCGCAGAGGTGAAGGTCTCGGGTCCCGCTACATCACCATCAATCAGTTTGAGTTCCAGCCCGGCGTACCCTTCAGATGAAATTCTCGCGCGCCTTTTGTTTGGAAGAAGTGCCGACACTCTTACTCCACTTCAGGCTCTGCAGCTCGCACAGGCGGTGCGGACACTTGCCGGTGGAGGAGGGCTCGATGTATTCAGTAAAACCAGGAAATTGCTCGGGATAGATCAGCTGGAACTGATGCAGTCGGATGAAGATGAAGCAGCGATCAGGGCCGGAAAATATATTCATGACAGAATCTATTTTCAGGTGGAGCAGGGTGTGGGATCGTCCAACAGCAAGGCTTCGGTGGAAGTGGAACTTTCCCCGAATCTTTCGCTGGAAACGGGAATAGGCGCCGACTCCGGAGGTGGAGTCGGCGTCAAATGGAGATGGGATTACTAATTTTTGAACAGCGTGTTTCTATGGCATTACCGATGCTATTTCGGGCGGTACATCTTTTTCGAATTGTTTGAAATTGTTCTTGAAGTCGGCGGCGAGCTTCTCCGCGCGCTTCGCGTAATCCGAGGCATCGGCGGCTGCCTCCGCCGGTTTTAATATTTCTGAAGGTACCCCAGGGCACTGCCTGGGCACCATAAACCCGAAACGCGGATCCCTGTCGAATTCCTGCCGGTCAAGGGCACCGCTGACGATGTTGCGCACCAGCGCCCGTGAGTAGGCGATCTTGATGCGGTCGGCGCGGCCGTGTGGTTCACCGGACCAGCCTGTGTTCACCAGCCAGCATGAAACCTTGTGACGGTCTATCTTTTCCGAAAGCAAGCCTGCGTATACGGTCGGGGGCAAGGCCATGAACGGCGCCCCGAAACAGGCGCTGAAGGTAGCCTGGGGTTCATCTATGCCCTGTTCGGTGCCCGCCACTTTGGCTGTGTAGCCGCTCAGGAAATGATAAACGGCCTGTTCTTTGGTGAGCTTTGCAACAGGCGGCATTACCCCGAAAGCGTCGCATGTCAGCATTACGACGTTTTTCGGATGGCCGGAAACCCCGTGCCTGAGCGCACTCGGAATATGGGGGATCGGATATGCGGCCCGAGTGTTTTCGGTCAGAGAAGCGTCGTCCAGATTCAGTCTGCGGGAATTGCTGTCCAGAGTGACATTTTCCAGGATGGTTCCGAATTTACGCGTGCATTCATATATCTCCGGCTCAGCCTCTTTCGAGAGGCGGATGACCTTGGCATAGCAGCCTCCCTCGAAATTAAACAGACCTTCCTCGCTCCAACCATGTTCATCATCTCCTATCAACAGGCGTTCGGGGTCGGCCGAAAGCGTTGTTTTACCCGTTCCGGACAGGCCGAAGAAGATCGCCGCGTCGTCAAGCTTTTCTCCGACATTCGCCGAGCAGTGCATGGGAAGAACCGATTGCTGAGGATAAAAATAATTGAGCATCGTGAACACCGATTTCTTTATCTCGCCGCCATAGCTGGTTCCGCCTATCAGTACAAGCTTTTTAGCCATATGCAGAAGAACGAATGCTTCTGAACGTACATTGTCCACTTCCGGCATCGCGTGGAAGCGGGGCAGGTTGATAACGACGAAAGAGGGTTTATGCCTGTCGGCTTCCTCACGATTTTTTATCTGTATAAACATGTTACGGGCGAACAGGCTGTGCCAGGCTGTTTCGGTGATCACCCGCAGAGGGATGCGATATTTGTTGTCCGCGCCGGCGAAGCAGTCCTGTACGAATAGATCCTTGTTTTGGACATAGGCATCAAGCCGGTGTAGAAGCTGATCGAAATGGTGCTCGTCGATTCCTTTGTTTACTTTTCCCCACCAGACTTTTTTCAGCGAAGAAGGCTCTTTTACGATGTATCTGTCGTCGGGCGACCGGCCCATGTGATGTCCCGTCCGGACGACCACAGGCCCCAGATGTGCAATTATACCTTCCCTTCTCCGGATAATTTCTTCGTAGAGCATTGGAGTGTTGGCGTTCCAATAGACACCGGCCAAGTTTCTCAATCCAATCGATTCAAGCTCAAGTCGCACATTTTTATAATTGAACATGTTTTTCTCCTCACTTGGCATAAAATGATTCGCTGACAACAAGCCTTCATAAATCATTTTTCAAATTTTACAGTGAATGTCAATGCTAAATGTACCTATAAAGGATCCAAGCCAGATAAAGCGGAAATTGTATGTTACAATATCACCAGGGTTTATGGCCTCTTAAAAAGAAGCATCCCCGCCTTTTCGACCCCGATACCGATCCCGAGGGGCATCGTTGTTTCGACTTTTTACGATTTCATGAGGGTTTGCTGTTTCGGGTTTGAAGGAGTACTATTGAAAAAAGCGTTTAACATTGTAATCGAAAAGGGTCGTTTATTTTCTAAATGAATTGAGGCGATTTATGAAAGTAACCATCATTTATGACAATGACGTCTATGTTGAAGGCTTGAAAGCGGATTGGGGGTTTTCGTGCCTGGTTGAAAAAGAAGGCGGTCCGAAGATCCTTTTCGATACCGGAGCCGATGGGTCCATCCTGTTGTTGAATATGAAAAAGATCGGCATCGATCCGCTTTCGGTCGATCTGGTTGTGATATCTCATGGACATTGGGATCATACGGGAGGTCTTTCACGGTTTCTATCTGAAAACAGGGAGGCGAATGTTTTTGTTCCCCTTTCATGCGCCCGGCCTGGATCAGATGGACGGATCATCGCCGTTGACCGGCCCCTGGAAATCGACAACGGCATTTATTCCACCGGAGAGTTGAAAGGGATTGAACAATCTTTGGCGGTCCGGACGGAAAAGGGGATAGCGGTGGTTACAGGGTGCTCCCATCCCGGTGTTGAAGAAATTCTTCGGTCGGCTTCCAGTTTTGGCAAGGTGTACGCTCTTATCGGGGGGCTTCATGGGTTTCGAAATTTTGACGCTGTTAAAGATCTCGAGGTGATCTGCCCCTGCCATTGCACTCGCTACAAATCGGAAATAAAAACCCTTTATCCTGAAAAGTATGTAGAAGGTGGATGCGGAAAAGTAATTGTAATTTGAAGACTCTTTTATGGTGAAACACTAAACCTATGATAATAAATTTAGAATAAATTGAAAAGTTTCAGAAAGGGGGAATACATATGCCTTGGGTTGATGATGATTTATGTATCGGTTGCGGGGTATGCGTTGAAGAGTGCCCGGTGGGCGCAATCGTTCTGAAGGATGAAGTGGCGGAAATCAACATGAGTGACTGTATTCATTGCGGCCTGTGTCATGATGTCTGTGATCAGGAAGCGGTGCGGCATGACAGCGAGAAAATCCCGGAAGAGATTGATCGGAATGTTGAAATGACAAAATCCTTCATGGAAGCCTGTGAAAAGCACCTGGGCGGGCCGGGGGAGCAACAGAAATGTCTCAACCGAATGATTAAACATTTTAATAAAGAAAAAGTTGTTGCCGAAAAAACTATAGAAAAATTGATGTCAATGCGAGAATAAGGTGTTCCATAATATAAATGGATTGTATTCGTCGATCCCTAAATTCATCCTTGGTATTTCTCATGGAGAAATTAGATGGTGGACTTAGGTCGATTAGGGTTCGCTTGATCTGTATCCGAAACTCCGATATAAAGAATCAAGGAAACCGGGTTTTTAACGTCGATCGGCACTTTCGAAGCGCATGGCACAGGGACGCTGCGCCCTGATACGGCGCCTGTCATCGAGAACCCCGGAGGAACCGAGAAATGGTGAACAGCCTTTCCGAGGCAATGATGGAAGCGGTTGAACGGCTCAGGCGCGGGCCGGCTGCGGCCGTCGAGCTTTTTCACCACAACGACTCGGACGGTCTTACATCAGGGGCCATTCTCACCCGCGCATTAGAACGGGCCGGTTTTTCGGTTAGACGCGTGTGCCTGGAAAAGCCATACCCTCAGTTGCTCAAAAAAATTCTGGCCGCAGATAAAAAAACAATTATTTTCGCTGATTTTGCAGGTAGGATAGCCCCGCTTATCGCCGAACTGAACAATGGCAGAAATTTGGTCCTGATTCTCGATCATCACAAGGCCGTGCCTGTGAATGACGAGCATGTCTTGAATCTCGACCCCGAATTATTCGGGATCCGCGGCGACCTGGAAATCAGTGCGTCCACCACTTGCTACCGTTTCGCATGCATTATGGATCCGGTCAACCGGGATCTCGCAGCACTCGCGGCGGTGGGAGCTGTGGGAGACGGGTTTTTCCTGGACGGGAAGTTGACCGGCCCGAACCGGGATGCAGCCCTGGAAGCGGTTTCACAGAGCTCTCTTGTTTTCGATACGAATGACGGCGATGAAAAATATCTGGTCAAAACTCCGCGGGGGCCGGTCCGATGCGAGGAGATGGGGGAATATCTGGATACACTCGGAGGCGCGGGCTATTCCGGCGGCGGACCTGAAATGGGAGTGAGTGTTTGCCTGGAAGGGTTTTCCAAAGAATCGGATTCGATGGTTGCCGAACTCCGTGATGTCCGGAAAACTGCTTTTTCCCGGCAGATGGGCAGGATTATGCGCGAAGGCATGCATGAAACGGCACATATTCAATGGATAGATGTGGGCGATGGTTTCAGGCCCATGGGAGTCAAGATGATCGGCGTTTTTCTCGATGAACTGAAATCCGGAAATCTGGTGGATGCCGGGAGATATCTAGCCGGGTTCATGAAAATCCCCGGTGAGATTCCCGGGATGGGTGAGTTCGTATTCAATGAAGTGAAGGTTTCGATGAGAGTCCCGCCTGCAATGGAGGGAAATATTCGAGCCGGAATACTCCCGGGTCTCGACACCTTTCTGCCGGAAGCGACTGCTCGATTGGAGGGCTTTTCGGATGCATGCCACAGCCTGACTGCAGCCACAACTGTGCCTGCAGGCAGGCAACGCGAACTGATAGCCGAAATGGAGAAAATATTATCCAATAAGGGATGAGAAATGGGTAAAGGAAAAGCATTTGGGAAAACTATATTGATCGGCGATCAGTTTGTTTTGCAGGAGATTCCGGCCATTGTGTGTGCGCTGCCCTACGAGACGGAATGCATTGTCGAAAGGGTGAAGGGGGTCGGGTGGGTTCTCGAGGACAACCGTGAAGAAGTCCCGGGTTATAAGGAGAAAAAAAGCCTGCAGCAGGCCGAATCGATTTCCCGCATACTTGAAGTCATGGGAATAGACACGGGGGCGAACCCGATAAAAATTAGCTACGGCGGATCACTTCTTGCCGGGAGCGGGGTCGGGGCGAGCGCCGCGAGTTGCGTCTCACTCGCCCGTGCTCTGAACGAAGAGTTTTCCCTGGGTTATGATATTGAACAGATCAACCGCGTCGGATGGGAAGGGGAATTCGCGTACCACGGGATACCGAGCGGTGTAGACAACACCGCATCCACCTACGGCGGAATTTTGTTTTTTCGGTTGAGGGGGGGAGAAACGTTTTTTAAACGTATAGACGTTCGGCGTCCACTCGAAGTGGTCCTTGCAGACAGCGGGGTCACCTCGGATACATCCACGCTGGATGCACATGTGGAAGCCGAAAAATCGAAAAATCCGGATCTATTTAAATATCGACTGGATACCATCCGCAGGCAGGGCGTGGAGATAAAGCAGGCCCTTGAGGACGGAGATCTCGATGCAGTTGGTGCGCTTATGTCCGAGAATCATTCTTTGCTCAGACTTATGGGACTTTCCCATGAACGGCTGGATTCTCTGTGCGACAGGGCTCTGTCCCTCGGGTCGCCGGGGGCCAAGGTGACCGGTGGAGGACGGGGCGGTTATATGGTCGCTTTGACACCAGGGTCCGGACTTCAGCAACGTGTAGCCGAGGCTTTTGCGGCCGAGGGCTGCAAGGTGATGACTCCGGTTCTGGGTGCTTGACCGTTACGCCGGATGTCGGAGGACTGGAAATTAGAAACCCAAATAGACAAGGAGGTTTGCCATGACCGGAAAACGTTTGTTTGTATTGTCGATCACAGTTTTGTTCGTATTTGCGTCCGTTTCGCTGGCCTGTGCTGAAACCCTGAACCTTTTGACCTGGAAAGGATATGCTCCGAAGGAACTGGTGGATCAATTCAAGGCGGAAACCGGAATAGATGTCAAAGTCACCTATACCAACAATGAAGAGATGATAGCAAAGCTTCGTGCCACCCGCGGCGGAGGCTTCGACCTTGCACAGCCCAGCCAGGACCGTATTTCCTCGGTGCAGGAGCAATTTGGTATATACCAACCGATAGATCTCGACAGGGTCGAAACCAGCCAGATAATAGAATCGATGCTTGAGTCGGTGAAAAAAAACACGATGGTGAACGGTAAGCCGCATGCGGTGCCTTTTTGCTGGGGAACTTCCGGTTTGGTTGTAAACAGTAAATATGCAGCCGAAGCCACCGATTACACGGATTTGCTGAATAAAAAGTACGCCGGCCGCATCAGTTATCGTCTGAAGCGTCCCACCCTGATAGCGCTGGCTTTCGCAATGGGGGAAGACCCTTTTGCAAAATACGGGGATGTTGAAGCCTACAAGGCCTTGATGGAGAAAGTGGGGGACGCGATGATGGAGGCGAAGCCGTGTGTCAAAACTTATTGGACAAACGGAGATGCTTTGCTCCAGTCGATGCGTTCCGAAGAGGTCTATCTGGCCATGGCCTGGGACAACGGTGGGTGGAAGCTGCATGAGGAAAACCCGGATATAGATTTTCTGGCACCGAAAAGCGGTGCTCTGGGCTGGATAGATACCTTCGCGCTTCCGGCGAAGGCCGAAAATCCGGATGCGGCCTACAAGTGGATCAATTTCATGCTTCGTCCCGAAAATGCCTCACTTTTTACGAACATTGAAAAATGCGGCACCGCGTCGAAGGGCGCGATCCAGCTGACCGAAGAAGGCGTGAGGGCCAACTTCGAGAGATGTTTCCCGCAGGAGGCGATCGACAATATCAAATGGTATCCGCCGGTGCCCGCACAGCTTGAAGCGATTGAAGGCATGATACTGGATAAGGTTAAGGCGGCCAATTAGTTTTGCTTTAAAGGGAATAGCGGTTGATCGATCGCTGGCTTGGTATGGGCTGGTGATCTGGATGCTGGTCCGTTGCAGGGTATTGGTTTATTTTGATGAATGAAACGACGCAAAAAAGCGAGGTCAATTTCGATCTTTCGGTCCACGATGCCGTCAAGATGTTCGGTGATTTCGCGGCGGTAGACGGTGTTTCTTTCGATGTCGAAAGCGGTCGTTTTTTTTCGATACTCGGACCCTCCGGTTGCGGTAAGACCACGCTGCTAAGGATGATAGCCGGCTTTATCGCGCCTACCCGGGGAAAGATAGAAATCAGGGGCCGGGATATGGCCGGAATTCCTCCGAACAGTAGGCCGGTAAACTTGATCTTCCAGCATCTCGCATTGTTTCCGATGATGAATGTCGAAGAGAACATCGCATTCGGTCTTAAAAGAAGGGGAGAAGCGCGTGCTGAAATAAGGAAAAAAACCGCGGCTATTCTTGAGCGGCTGGGTTTGCCCGGATTCGAAAAAAAGGGAATAAATCAGCTTTCCGGGGGGCAGAAACAAAGAGTGGCGATAGCCCGCTGCCTGGTGTTGGAGCCGGCCGTGTTGCTGCTCGACGAGCCCCTCGGGGCGCTGGATCTTAAATTGCGAGAGCAGATGAAGGTGGAGCTTAAAAATCTTCAGACCCAGGTGGGTACAACCTTTGTTTACATAACCCATGACCAGTCAGAGGCCCTCGTGATGTCCGACCATGTGGCCGTGATGAACAACGGCGTTTTCGAACAGGTCGACACACCGCAAAATCTGTATCACAGACCGAGGACACCCTTTGTAGCCAGGTTTGTCGGGGAAAGCAACGTCTGGCGCGCAAAAGTAAATTCCAAGAGGGGAAATACACTGGAAATTTTGACGTCCGCCGGCCTGCCTTTCCGGGTGCCGGCAACTGAAGAAATTCGTGCTGGAAGCCACGTGGACTTTTTTTTGCGGCCGGAGGCTATGGTTATTGAACCGGACAGGGATATGTCCGGATTCAACCGTATCGAGGTCTCGGTCAAATCCATCCTGTTCGACGGTGCCAACAGCAGGCTTCTTGCCTCAGGCGCGCAAGGAGACGAGGCGGAGTTGACGATAGCACTTCCGCAAAATCGACGTTACGATCACATCCGTCCCGGTGACGTTGTCCAGGTGGGTTGGGACGAAGCCGCCGGTGTTTGCTTCCCGGCCAAGGAGCATTGACATGAAAAAATCCGTGCGCTGGACGCTGGTCCTGTTCCTGGCACCGGTTTTGTTGTGGCTTTTTCTGCTCATCGTGCTTCCCCATATAGATCTCCTGATTATGTCCTTCAGGGTTGAGGATTACCAGGGAGGATCCAATTGGAGCCTCAAAAATTACATCTTGTTTTTCAATGAGCCGATCTACTGGCTTACGTTTGTCAGGACAGCTGTCTACTCTATACTGGTAACTTTTCTCACCTTCGTAATCGCTCTTCCGGTGGCCTTTTATATCACGAAGGTCGCCGCCCCCCGTTTTCAGGGCTTTATGACCGTGTTGCTGCTTCTGCCGTTCTGGGTCAGCGAACTGGTGAGGGTTTACGGCTGGATGATTCTGCTCAGGGAAAGCGGCGTTATAAACCATTTTTTGGTGAGTCTCGGGCTTCTCACTCGTCCGGTCGAAATGCTTTATAACGATGCGACGATGATAATGGGGCTGGTATACACTTCGATGCTTTTCATGGTGGTGCCTCTCCTTTCTGTACTCGAGAGCCTGGACGACGGGCTGATCGAAGCCGCCTATGACCTTGGAGGCGACATGTCATCGATAATATTCAGGATCATAATTCCTCATGCCACTCCGGGAATCGTTTCGGGCTCGATCGTGGTTTTCATGTTGACGCTGGGTAACTACTTGACGCCGAACTTGATGGGCGGCAAGAATTCTTTATGGTTCACAGAGCAGATATACAATCAGTTCATCGCAAGCTTCAACTGGAACCAGGGCTCGGCATTCGGCTTTCTACTGCTGCTGCTTTCATCGGCTGTTATCTGGACGGGGTTGAAAATTACCAGGCAGAAACTCTCGAGAGTGGTGCAATGATACGGACACTTCCCAATCCCAGGCCATATACGATCGTTTTCAAGGTTTACGTGGCGCTGTATTTTGCATTTCTCTTCGCGCCACTGGTGGTGACGTGCGTGCTTGCCTTCAACGACAGCCAATTCCCTTCTCTGCCGTGGAAAGGGTTTACGCTGGACTGGTTTTTCGCCGACAGGCCGGACCGCGTGGGGATATTTCACGACAGTATCAATCTCGACAGCATATGGGTGAGCGCAAGGGTCGCTTTTTTCGTGACGATCCTCGCCACTGTGGTCGGAACCTGCGGAGCGTTCCTTTTTGAGCAGGAGGATTTCCGGTTCAAGCAGGCAATGTATTTCCTGATGCTTTCCCCGTTGGTAATACCGGGGGTCATACTGGGAATTTCCATCCTGCTTTTTTCGACCACGTTGGGCATATTTTTCGAAGAGCGGTTTAATCTCGATGTGGGTCTTTTCAGACCGGGATTCTGGCTCGTGGTGCTCGGTCAGTTCGCTTTTATTGCAACGCTGGTGACATTGATAGTTTCCGCCAGGCTGAAAAAGTTCGACCGCACGCTGGAAGAGGCGGCGCTCAACCTGGGTGCCGGCAGGCTGACGGTGATCTGGCATATCACGTTGAGGTTCCTTCGCCCGGCAATCATCGGCGGCGCTGCGGTGGCATTCTTGATGTCCTTCGAAAATTTCAACACAACCCTCTTCCTAGTCGGTCCGGAAGCGACCCTTCCGATCAATCTGTACTTGCAGGTAAGAGACGGGAGCACGCCGGTTATCAATGCAATTTCATTTCTGTTGATCACCGGAACGTCACTGGTTGCCCTGGTCAACCTGTATTTCGCAAGGCGCACGAAGTAAAATAAGTACTCCTTGTCTTCGGTTCCCGCTGTTCGCCGAAAGACCAGGAGTTGTTTCGTACTGTTCCGCCCGTCCGGTTCAAAGTCAAAGACGGAACCGAGGATTGTTTGAATCCGGCCGGGGTTTATGGAATAATGCGGGTCAATCTGCAACCATCCGGTAGTAACTGGTGGAAATCAATCCAACGGGAGGAAATAAAAGATGGCCTACACACTGGATCACATTCATATGGTATGCCGCAATTTAGAGCAAGTAATTGAATTTTTTACCGGGAATTTCGAAGCGCAACTGGTCGGGATAAAGAAATTCGAAGGCGTGGACGGTGCGACCATCAATCTTGGCGGCTCCAAGATTAATCTCAGGGCTTTGAAGGAAAACGAAGAGCTTGCAGATGCAGACCGTGGCGTGCACGGTTATCATCATATAGGGATAGGCGTGGATGATCTGGATATGGAGTGTGAGAGGCTGAGTGGAAAAGGATACAGGTTTTCCGTCCCTCCGAAAAAGATCGATGACACACTACGGATAGCCTTTTTCGAGGGGCCGCAAAATTTGACTGTAGAGCTTCTCGAAAGAAAGGCATAGAGATAACGCTTCCCTCAGGCATACGGGGTTTGGTCAAGGGGGTGAAAAGATGTCGAAGTTGATCCTTTGGAAAAACAAGGAGATGGACAGGATTCGAAGGGAGATGGACCGGTTGTTTGAGCGGTGTTGGTCAAGCTTTGGAATCGATCCGGTGTTTTCCGAATGGACGGAAGAGCCGCGTATCGAAATTACAGATCGGGGAAACAGCCTCGAGGTTAGAGCCTATTTGCCCGGTTTCAGTGCCGAAGAACTTGACATCTCGATTGCAGGCAACCGCCTGGCTATCCGGGCGGAGCAGAAGAGCGGAAGGAATAGCGGAAGAGACGGTTCCCGGTATTTTCGAAGCCGGCTTTCTTCGTTTTCCCGTGTGCTTCGCCTGCCCTGCCGAGTCGAAGCGGATCGTACATCTGCAAGTTTTAAAGACGGCGTTCTTTTGATATTGATGCCTAAAAAAGCCCCGGGCCTTGTCGGCGGGGTTAAGATCAAGGTCGGCTGAAAACGCCGTCCGTTGCTAGAAGGAGGATACCGATGTCTGTCGATAAATCTGCCCGAGAAGTGCCTGTTGAACAGATGCGGTGGCGGCTGGATCCGGCACGGCTGCCTTTTGAGACCACGGACGATCTGGAACCGCTTACTGAGATCGTAGGACAGGATCGCGGGGTCGAAGCTTTTCGATTCGGCGCCGGAATTCAAAGGCACGGCTATAATATATTCGTGACCGGCATTTCTGGTACAGGGAGAATGGCCACCGCCCGCAAAATGCTCGAAGAACTGACTCAGGGGATCGAAACGGTGCCTGATGACCTGTGTTATGTAAATAATTTTAAAAAACCCGAGGCTCCCATCCTGCTGAAACTGCCCGGGGGAACCGGAGTTGCGTTCAAGAAGGCCGTCAAGGATTTTTTGGAACGCGTGAAAAAGGAGATTCCACAGATATTCGAAAGCCAGGAGTATATAAACCTGAAAAAAGAGATAATGGAATCTTACGAGGCTAAAGGAAAAAGCTTTTTCAAAAACCTGGACCAAAAAGTAAAAGAGGAAGGTTTTGCTCTTGTGGATGTTCAGGTCGGCCAGGTCAAAAGGCCCGAAGTCGTGCCTTTGATAGACGGGAACCCGACTCACATGGACCAGGTCGAAGAGATGGTCGAGAAGGGCCGCTTTCCGAAAGATGAATTCGAAGAGCTCAAAGAAAAGCATGCAAAGTTGAGAGAGCAGATAGACCAGATCTTTCTCGAGCTTCGGGATCTCCAGAAAGGTGTTCAGGAAAAACTCGAAAAGATGGACCGGGTTACATTTCTTAAGAATGCCGAGGAGATCGCGGCTCCGGTGCGTGAAAATTTTCCCCAGGAAAAAGTGCAGGAATACCTTGAGGCCGTGATTGAAGACATGGCCGGCAACCTTCAGATTTTCAAGCCCCAGCAGCAGACTATGCCCGGAATGCCAGGCTTAATGCCTGAAGGGGATCCGTTTCAGCCGTATAAGGTCAACCTTTTTGTGGACAACAGCGAAAGCAAGGGACCACCGGTTATTGTGGAGGCCTATCCGACCTACAGGAATATTTTCGGCAGCATCGAACGGATCGTAGACAGATCCGGAGTCTGGCGGACGGATTTCAGCAAGATAAAGGCTGGTTCTCTTGTGCGAGCCAACGGAGGATATCTGGTTTTCAACCTGCTGGACGCTGCGGTGGAGCCGGGGGTCTGGCAGGGGCTCAAGCGTGCGCTCAAGTCATCCCAACTGGAGATCCAGACTTACGATCCATTTTATCTTTTCACAACCAGCGGCTTGAAACCGGAGCCCATCGATCTGGATGTAAAGGTGGTTTTGATAGGAGATCCGCGCCTTTACCATCTGCTGCTCGTTTATGACGAGGATGTCAGAAAAATATTCAAGGTCAGGGCGGATTTCGACACCACGATGGACAGGACCGATGAAAGTGTCACCCAGATCGCCAGGTTTATTAAAAGGAAGGGGAAGGAGGAGAATTTTAAAGCCCTCGATCGCTACGCTGTTGCGAACTTGGCCGAAGAGGCGGTCCGGATGACCGGCAGGCAGGAGAAGATATCGACCAGTTTCCCTATGCTGGCTGACATTGTTCGCGAGGCCGAATTCTTTGCAAATGCCGACGATGCGGAGGTCATAAGTGGTGCCCACGTGGAAAAGGCTCTTGAAGCCAAGATTTACCGGTCGAACCTGGTGGAGGAGCAGATACAGGAAATGATCGACCGGGGCACGTTGCTGATCGATGTGAGCGGGAGTGCGGTCGGGCAGGTAAACGGTTTGGCCGTGTATTCCTTCGGAGACTACATGTTCGGTAAACCGTCGCGCATCACCGCTTCCACCTCAATGGGCCGTGCAGGGATCATCAATATAGAACGAGAGGCGGATCTTTCCGGAAACTCACACAGCAAAGGTGTATTAATCCTCGGCGGATATCTCCGGAAGAAATTCGCCCAGGACAAACCCCTGACCATGAGTGCGAGCATCGCGTTCGAGCAGTCCTACGGAGGTGTAGATGGAGACAGCGCGTCGTCGACCGAGATTTATGCATTGCTATCGAGCCTCTCCGGATTACCGATAAATCAATCCATTGCCGTCACCGGCTCCGTAAACCAGAACGGAGAAATTCAAGCGATCGGAGGTGTAAACCAGAAAATCGAGGGGTTTTATGCGTGCTGCAAGCGCCTGGGTCTTACCGGAGAACAGGGCGTCATTATCCCTGAAAGCAATCTTAAAGACCTGATGCTTCGCAAGGAAGTCCTTGACGCGGTGGAAAAAGGTGAATTCCACGTTTACTCCGTTTCCACGGCAGACCAGGGGATAGAGCTTCTCACCGGTGTCTCTGCAGGCGAGCGGGGGAAAAAAGGCTCATATCCTAAAGGAACGGTCAATTTTCTGACCGATAAAAAGCTCAGGGAACTGGCCCGGGGTCTTGCGAAATTCGGCAACGGCAAAGTTGGCGACGGTGAAAAGAAGACCGTGGCCAGGAAAAGTCGTGGAAAGAAAACCGCATGACGCCCGAAGAAGACGGGCCGTTCGCCCGCACGATCACGGGGAGGATCGAGTGGGCGAGGAAAATGTTCCGCATCTATCGCGACACACTTCGCGCGGACGGTGAAACCGGTCGTCTCGCCGTCGATTTCAATGACGCCCGCAGGGCCGCCCGGCGTGCGTCCGACTCGGCTGGTGTCAGCGCACTCTGCCGAATGTGCGACAGGGAACAAGGCGGTTCATGTTGTGGCGCCGGCATCGAGCTGAAGTACGACGGGTGGATGCTGCTGGTTAACCTTGTTCTGGGCATTGAGCTTCCGGAAAGCAGGTCCAGGCCCGGGAGTTGTTTTTTCCTCGGAGAAAAAGGATGCATTCTTGCGGCGAGGGAAGTGCTTTGCATAAACTACCTGTGCCGCAACGTAATGGAAAAGGTGCCTTTTTCAGAGATTCTTGCGCTCAGGGAGCTTGAAGGGCGGGAGATCGAAATCCTTTTCCGGCTGAACGAACGGATCAAACGGGTTATCAATGACCGGATTTCTCCTGTCCCCCGAAGGGCGCCGTCGTAACCACCTCCGCAAGCTGCAGTCTGGCAGCAGGAGCATTGATAGGGGATCGTTTCAAAGGGCGGCTTCCAGGATAAGTGAAATCACGAGTAGAAAACCGAACACAATATCTAGATTGCCTGTGCGGGCGTCTGCGTCTTCGGGAACCCCGCTGCGCATTTCATTCAGGAGTCGCAATGCCAGGGGGACCGACAGGAAAACCAGCAGAGACCATGTAGTAAGAGGCCCTAAAAAAGCCATGAAAGCCACCGCCGCGTAAGCGAAAACCATCAACAGTAGATAAAGCGTGAGCGACGAGGTCACCCCGAGAAGGTTCGCCACCGTCTTGAAGCCTCGTCCGGTATCATGCTCAATATCCCTCATATTGTTTGCCAGCAGAGTCTGCGCAACAAGTATTCCCAACGGAAGCGATACGATTACAGGCTCTATGTCGAGGCGCCCGGTTTGTACGAAATAGGCGCCTTCGACCATCAAAGGGCCCCATATCAGAAAGACCCCGAGTTCGCCGAAGGCCATGTATTTGTAACCGACCTGGGGTGCTGTGTATGCAACGGCTCCGAAGGCACCGAGAACGCCTATTACTAGAACCGGCCAGCCACAAATAAGAGTTAATGCGATTCCAAAGGTGCACCCAACGGCCAGAAACGCGAAAGCCGCATTGCGGACTCCCACCGGTGTGAGTTTCCCCTCAAGCAATGGATGAGGCCGGTATCTGGCTGTACCCGCTTGAAGGGTGTCGATGCCGCCCGTTACATCGAAATAGTCATTAAGAAGGTTCCCTCCTGCATGCATGAAAACGATTCCCAAAACGGTCAGCAGATAAAGAAAAGCCGAGAAATAACCGTCGGCAGAGGCGAGCACGGCGCCGACGGTCACCGAAATGACACTCATCGCGAAGGACCAGGGTCTGGCCGCTAGAAACCAGTATTTGAAATTGCTCATGATAAAGGCTTCTTATCGCGTTATCCGGCTGATTTATCCTGGACGCTCGCAAAGCCGGCATCGAAGGCCGCAATGTTGGATTCCAGGTAAGCCTTTTTGGTCGAGGTCGAAATCACCTTCTTGACCGTTTCAGGGTCCAGCGGCGTGGTTCCCGACCCCACCAGGGCGCCAAGGAGCACCATGTTGACTGAGAGCGGGTTTCCCGCTTCCTCGGCGAGCTTGTTCGCATCCAGGGAAATAACGTTGGCAACCTTCGCTTGAAGGAGAAGAAGAATCGTTTCGACGGAGGGGTATTTCCCCTGGCCCACTGCTACTGTAAAAGGCGGAAGCGGGCGGGTGTTCGTTATGATTACAGACGTTTCGTTGCACTTATCGAGTGCACGAAGCGTTTCGAGGGGCTCGAATCCGATGAGAACATCGGCTTCCGCCCGAGAAACGATAGGGCTGGCTATTCCACCCAGCAGTACAGCCGATTCAACGATCCCGCCACGCTGGGCCATACCGTGGATTTCGCTTACCACTGCGGGTATCCCTGCGGCAAGGGACGCTTCGCCGGTAAGACGGGAAGCAAGAAGATTGCCCTGCCCACCGACGCCGATAAATACTAATCTTGATAATTTCATGAAAACCTCCAGCTATTCCTTGACCGGCAGGATTGCATTTTCAGGACAAACCTGCGCACAAACCGCGCAGCCTATACACGAAAGCTTGTTGATTTCGACCTGATCGCCGTCCAGATACATCGCGGGGCAGGCGAGCCTGTCTATGCAGAGCCGGTGGTTTTTACATTTGTCGTGATCGACGGCGAACGGCTTCGCCTTTTTGAGCTGCCCGGTTGCTTTCGCGAACAAGGGGCAGAATTCCTGTGAAATGACCACCGAGATGCCGTCATATTTCATCGATGCGGTTAGAGCCTCAATGGTTTTCTTGACCTTGTAAGGCTTGACGACGTGCACATCTTTTACACCGCATCCCCTGACCAGTTCTTCTATCGAGACGCGGGTCAACGGTATATTCAGGGCCTTCGAATCGACGCCCGGATGTGGCTGGTGGCCGGTCATGGCGGTGGTGCCGTTGTCCAGTATCACCAAGGTGAATTTGTGGTTGTTGTGCACCGCGTTAATGAGGCCGGTTATACCGGAGTGGAAGAAAGTCGAATCTCCTATGAAAGATACGACCTTTTGATCGGTCGCTTTTGAAAAGCCGCAGGATGTGCTTACCGAGGAACCCATGCAGATCACGAGGTCTCCCATCGAGAGGGGCGGTAGAAGCCCGAGGGTGTAACAGCCGATGTCCGTGGGATTTATTGCATCCGGGCCGTAGACCTCCTTTACTGCATAAAGCGTGGCGCGATGGGGGCAGCCGGCGCAAAGGTTCGGGGGCCTGCCGGGAAGTTCCGGGACATCGGAGGTATCGAGTGAACGTGGTGGTTCGTAGGAAATCCCTGCGAACTCTGCCACAGCCGCTCTCACCATCCCGGGATCATATTCGTACAGGCGGCTCAAAGAGCCGACGCCCTTTCCGCTTATCGGGACTGTCAAACCGGCCTCATGCGCCATGGCCCGCAGGTCGTTTTCCATCAGGGGTTCGAGTTCTTCAACCACAAGTACTTTTTCAACGCTCTTTAAGAATTCCGTGCATAATTTTTTTGGCAGGGGCCATGAAAAACCAACGTTCAACAAGCGTACATCGTCCGCGATTTCGAGGTCCCGCACAGCATCGGCTACATAGCTGCAGCTGACGCCGTTTGCGACGATACCGAGCCTGCCGTTGCCGGTGGTCCTGGAAAGCCCCGATGATTCGGCTTCCCCGGCTGCCCTGTTGAATTTTTCGAGCAATTCCTTGTGGAGCTTCCGTGAAACCGACGGTACCGCCACGTAGTGAAAAGGATTCTTGACGAATGTGGATTTCGCCTCGATCGGTCGCAGTTTTCCGAGTTGCACAGGCCCCCTGACGTGATTAAGCCTGGTAGTGGTTCGTAGGATGACCGGCAATTCCAGTTCTTCACTCAAATCGAACGCGAGGGCCGTGAAATCTTTCATCTCCTGGGCGTTTGCCGGTTCAAGCATGGGAAGCGAAGCCAGCCTCGCATAATAACGATTGTCCTGTTCGTTCTGACTCGAAAACAGCGATGGATCATCGGCGCTTATGATGACCATCCCGGCTTTGACCCCAAGATAGGCAAGGGTCATCAATGGGTCAGCCGCCACGTTCAAGCCTACGTGCTTCATCGTTACCATTGTCCGCACGCCGCTTATGGCAGCTGCGGCGGCCACCTCCATGGCGACCTTTTCATTGGTGGAGTATTCGAAATAGAGAGGAGTCTCCCTGCTCAATTGGAAGAACTGCTCCGGTATCTCGGAGGATGGGGTCCCGGGGTAACAGGTTGCGAAAGCCAGGCCGGCCTCTAGCGCCCCTCTCGCGATGGCTTCGTTGCCCAGCAGCAGAAGCTCTTTGCCGGGCGAGTCGATCAGAAGTTTATGCATATATACCCCCATGATGAAAAATAAATTTGAAAAGGGCATTTATTCCAGCCCTCAAGAGGTCAATGCCCCAGGAATGCCAACCGGCCCCCCATACTTTTTTCTTAGCTTCGGTTTCTCTATCTTGCCGGTGGGATTTCTAGGGACCTCACCGAAGAAGATTTTCCTCGGGCGCTTGTAGCGCGGAATACCTTCGCAGTATTCCAATGCTTCATGCTCGTCCATGGACATCCCGGCCTTTACTTGAATCACGGCGCCGACGATTTCTCCGAGCCGTTCATCCGGAATCCCTATAACCGCCGCATCGTGAACTTTAAAATTATCCATCAGGAAGTCTTCTATTTCAACAGGAAATACATTTTCACCTCCACAGATGATCAGGTCTTTCTTCCTGTCCACGAGCCAGAGGAAACCGTCTTCATCGACTCTTGCCATATCGCCGGTTAACAACCAGCCGTCTTTTAAAGACGCTTTCGTCGCTTCCGGGTTCCTGTAATATTCCTTCATGACGCCAGGGCCCTTTATCATCAGTTCCCCTACATCGCCCGGTTTTACGCTGTTGTGCATTTCGTCCACGATCTTGAACTCCCAGTCGAAACCGGGCACCCCTATAGCGCCGACCTTGTGTATATTTTCGATACCCAGGTGAACACATCCGGGGCCCGTTGATTCACTCAATCCGTAATTGGTATCGTACTGGTGGCCGGGGAAGATCTTCTTCCATTTCCGTATCAAACCTGGTGGAACCGGTTGCGCGCCGATATGCATCAGCCGCCACTGCTCGAGGTTGTAGCCTTCGATCCTGATGGAACCGTTTTCGATCGCTACGAGGATGTCCTGGGCCCAGGGTACAAGCAGCCAGACGATCGTCACCTTTTCTTCGCTTACCGCCTGGAGAATCCACTCCGGCTTGATGCCCTTGAGAATGACCGCTTTGGCGCCGACGATGAAATTGCCGAACCAGTGCATCTTGGCGCCCGTGTGATACAAGGGCGGGATGCACAGGAAGTTGTCTTCGTGCGTTTGGTTGTGGTGGCGGTTTTCGACTATACACGCAGCTTCCAGGTTGCGGTGCGTCAGCAGGATGGGTTTTGGGGTGCCGGTGGTGCCGGATGTGAAATATAACGCCGCCTCATCCAGGAGGGTCAGCGGGACCAGGGGGTCTTCGGAAGAGCTTTCGGCCAGGAGATCTTGGTAGTGTTCGGCGTAGGCGGGTGTATTCTCGCGCGGTCCTGTGAAGATGAAATGTTTGATCATCTCCAGGTCTGATTTTATAGTATCGATGCGGTCGATGAATTCCTCGCCGAATATCAGCACTTCAGCTTCGGCTATCCGGGTACAGTAAAGAATATCTTCGGCGGTGAATCTGAAATTCAGCGGGACCGCCCAAGCCCCGCTTTTGAGTATACCGAAGTAAGCCGGGAGCCATTCGAGGCAGTTCATCATCAGATGGACGACTTTGCCTCCTTTTCGTACACCCCTGGCGGCAAGGGCATTGGCCAGCCGGTTGGCGTTTCCTTCGAACTCCCGCCAGCTCATTTCAGCCCTTCGGTTCTGTGAAGGGTCTCTTTCCACCAAGGCGACTTGGTCGCTATACATCCGGGCATTTCGGGCGAGTATTTCGGTGATAATCATGACGGACCTCTCAGAAAAGGTTTTAGGTTCGCCCCGGTGAGACGTCTGAAAACTTCCGCGCAATCAAGTGCTGCGGGCATGAACTCTTTCTTTGAAAGGGAGCCGTTTTGCGCCAGGCAGGCACAAGCTATAATCTAGCTATAAAATAACTATAAGCGAGAAAAAACGGCGTGTCAATCTGATATTTAAAACCTTTAATTCTTTGTCTAACTCCTGGACCTTATCTGAAAGGCACCAAAATATTTTACATTGGATTCTGTTAAACTCAGAGATAGGTTTTTACAATCGGTTCGAATGAAGATCCATGGAAATCCTTTATAAAGTCCGCCGCCAGATCCGCAGCCCGGCTTTCGTCACCCGCGAGTCTGTAAAGCCGGACCAGCGTTGAAAGGGCGGTTTCTCTGAACCGGTTGCTCGAATCGCCGGCTATCGGCTCAAGCAAGGCGATAGCTTTGGCAATTTCTCCACTTGCTTCATGGCACGCTGCCATGCCGAGTGAACTCAATGTCGCAAAGACGTCTTCATCATTTTGTTCTTCTTTAAAATTCAGATACAGGCGCAGTGCTTCGTCGTACTTTCCGTCTATGAAATTCAAAAAAGCCAGCTGGGGGAGTGCCAAATCAGCCACCTTCGACATCGCGTTATTTTCTACGACATCGGCAAACAGGCGTTGAACTTCGGAAAGCTTTTCGGCTTCCATTTCGGGTCCGAGTTGTTCTGCCATGGCCGAATACGCGGTATTATAGGCTTCTTGGCCTTTTTTGTTAATATGACGGTAAAAAGCTGTGGTTGAGAGGAATACTATTGCTATTGCGGCGACTACAATTCCTGCGATTTTAAGCTCGCGCGTGTGGCTGTTGAAGAATGAGAGCATTCTTGACGAAAAGCTTAGAAATTCGTCTTCTGATTTGAGCAGGTCTTTTCTGGTGGTTTTTTTTGGCATCGACCGGCCGGCTCCTTCCTGTCGTCAAGTTTATTCCACCGGGTATATGATTTTTATGATACGGTGGAATGAATAAATAATTTTTAATCCGATATTTCCGAATGGACACCAGTTATCAGAGGCGCTACACCCCGTCAAGTTAAAAGATTCGCTTTGAATTGAGCCGTCTCCCACAAAATATTTTATGCATTGCAACCGGAAATCCCGGATTCGCCCTCATGGGTGGCCTTTCCCTTCTCTTCCCGCTTGAAATCAAAAGCCATTTATTCTATCATCCTAATCAGCTGTGCTCAGCTGCCACTTTAAAATATGCCCGAATCCATTGCGCTTTTCAACCGGTTTCATGCCTGATTGCGCCGAGAAAAGGAAATACCCAAATGTCGAGAGGCACTGAAATAACGTTGGCCCCCGCAGGTGACCTGTGGATGTATTTTATTTCGTTTTTCCAGAGTGGATTTTATCTGAAAGGAAAGGTCAATATCAGCGTCAAAAAGTTTTTGGTCGAACAGACGCAGATCGATCCCGAATATCTTGAGAAACGAATCCAAACTGTGTTTCTGGACGGAAAGGCGGTTGACGGACTCGATTCCGCGATCGTGAGGGATGGATCTATTCTTACGCTTTCAGCCGCTATGCCGGGGCTGCTTGGGGCGACGATGCGTGTCGGAAGCCACTATGCGTCCTTGCGAAGCCAGATCTCCCACCACAGTGACAAGGCTGAAGTTAAACCCGGTGAGGGTCGGGTGTTTCTAAAACTGTTCAACCTTCTTATTCGTGAGCTGGGGCCGGGGCTTCTCAGGAGAGGAGTTTGGATCGCGGGGTGGAGGCTCGATGAATTTTTCAAAGATAAGACGGGCGAGTTCTGGAGCAAATGTGAAAAAATACGATTGAACGGCCGCCCGGTGAAGCCTGAATTCATCAATAACGGGTCCTGGGCCGAGGAGTCTGTTTTGCTCCGTCTTGAAGACTCTTGATTTTTGCCCCCGGAGCGATTTGAAATATACCGCAAGCGATGGACCAATTTTATTTTTTCAGGGTCTTTTCGATACGTTCGAGTGACCAATCGATTATATCCGTAGTGATCACCAGGGGTGGCGCAAAACGGATTATATTGTCGTGGGTCTCTTTGCACAGAATACCGGCTTCTTTGAGTTTTTCACAATAGGACCTCGCTCCCCCGGCTTCCGGATGAAATTCCATGCCGATCATCAGGCCTTTACCGCGGACTTCCTTGACAGTGTCCGGTATTATCCGGCGGAGTTCCTCCATGAAATACGGCCCCATTGATTCGGCGTTTTCGATCATACCCTCTTCTATGAGCACTTTCAGGGCAGCTCGGGCGACCGCACATGCCAGAGGGTTTCCTCCGAAAGTGCTGCCGTGTTCACCCGGCTGGAGAACGCTCATTACCTCAGTGTTCGAAAGAACCGCTGACACCGGGTAAAAGCCGCCGGACAGAGCCTTCCCGATCAGGGTAAGATCGGCCTCTATCCCTTCGTGTTCTTCAGCCAGCAGCTTCCCTGTGCGGCCCAGGCCCGTCTGGATTTCATCCAAAATCAACACGATATTGTGTTTTTGGCATATCTCCTTGGCCTTTTTGAGATATCCGGTGGGCGGGATTATGACGCCGGATTCACCCTGGATCGGCTCGACGAGAAATCCAACGGTGTTCGGGGTGACGGCCTCTTCAAGGGCGGCAGCGTCGCCGAAGGGAACGCGGGTGAACCCTGGTGTAAAAGGCCCGAACCCCTTCCTGGATCCTTCATCGCTGCTGAAACCTACTATGGTTATAGTGCGGCCGTGGAAATTGTTTTCGCAGACTATGATCTCGGCCTGGTCGTCCGGGACCCCCTTTTCCAGATATCCCCATTTGCGAACGGTTTTTATGACAGTTTCAACCGCCTCCGCTCCGCTGTTCATTGGAAGAACCTTGTGTGAGTTCGTCAGTTCACAGAGTTCTTTGTAGAAAAAAGCCAATTGATCGTTTCTGAAGGCGCGGGAGGTCAGCGTGAGTTTTTGAGCCTGTTCGACCATTGCTTCGACGATTTTCGGGTGGCAGTGCCCCTGGTTTACCGCTGAATAAGAGGAAAGGCAGTCGAGATATTTGTTGCCGTCCACATCCCAGACCCAGACACCCTTCCCTCTACTGAGGACAACATCCAGGGGTTTGTAGTTGTGTGCGCCGTACTGATCCTCGAGTTGAATATAGCTGACCTGATCCATCGGGGCTCCTTTCTTTTTCCCGGGGGGATAAAATGGGATTCCTTAATCGTGGTCAATAATCATTGAATAATTTAATCGTTATCAACTGTGGAACTTGGTGTCAAGGCTGAAGGGGAAAATAAATTTTGCCGGCAGCACAGAAAAATCGTTGTCAGTGGAGCGGAGCGAAACGGTTGTCGTTGTCGTAATCGATATCACATCGGCGTCGGTATCGAAGTAGTTTAAATGCCAAAATGAAATTTTGGCCTGGCCCGCACCTCCTGAGAATTCAGAATTCAGAATTCAGGAGTCAGGACTCAGAATTTGGCGTCGGCGTCGGCGTCGGTATCGGTATCGTCTGTTTTTCATATAGTGCTTTTGGATTCCGATTTGCTAACAGCTAACCGCTAATGGCTAATAGCTTTTGTTTCCGGCTTGCTAAAGGCTGACAGCTGGTACCTTCCGGTACCGTCGGTAAATTGTTTACAGGTGCCCAACAGCCTGTTAAAATATATCGCAAATTTGGTAAGTTAAAAATATTGATTTCAAAAAAAACTTTATCAAAAGGTTGAAAGCTGATGGCGGCCTTTTTGAGTATACAGAAATGCGGTTCTGTCACTGCGATTTTTGCAATGAGCCTTTTGCTTTGCTGCCAGCCGGGCCTTGCTGTGGCTGATGGCCCGGGAGCCGAGAGCTTGGAATCCGGGCTGGAATCAGCGGAATTCTACGATAAAGGCAGCCCGGGCGCTTTACCGATCCACGTCCTGAAAATCGATCCCCGGAAATGCAGGTTCAAACTTCTTTCAGCCTCTGAACGTGAAGGCGGCCCCAGGAGCCTGAAGGACTGGAGCGAAGAATTCGGGCTCGATGCCGTAATAAACGCGAGCATGTATCAAGAGGAAAATCTGGATCGAAGCACCGGATTCATGAAGAATTTTAAGCACCTGAACAACCCGACCATAAATTCACGTTATGGAGCTTTCATTGTGTTCAACCCCGTGGATCCGCTTTTTCCCCCGGTTCAATTCATAGATAAGCGTTTGCAGCCGGATTGGAGACAGAGGATAGAAGAATATCATACCGTTATTCAGAATTATCGGATGATCAGCGCCGGGGAGCAAACTGGTTGGTACCAGGATCAAAAAGCCCATAGCACCGCTGCTCTTGCTATGGACGGCGGGGGCAACGTTCTTTTTATTTTCGGTTCGATGCCGCGAACCACAAACGATTTTATTGATTTGCTGCTGAAATTACCTTTGGACATTCGTGATGCGATGTATCTGGAAGGCGGCGCTTATGCAGGGTTGTACTGGCGGGATGCCGGCTCCGGCAGCGCGGGCGGAGCCGGCATCGATCGCCTGCCCTCGTTGAAAGTTCCAAATGTAATCGGAGTGGTTTGCCGTAAATGAGCTTTTCTCTTGACTTCGCTGCAGGTTTTTTTACTACTGTGATTGACGGGGTTTAAGAAGCCTTTTTCTACGATACAGATTCGAAGCGAATAAGGATGGGTACCTAACCCGGGCTCTCCCGTCGATTCCAGAAAGGGGACAGCCGTGGAAAATCTAACTGCAAAAGATATCATGAACCCGAATATCCTTACGGTCAGAGACGACTGGTCGGTGGAGCGGACCGCCGAATTTTTCGTGGAGAATTCCATCTCGGGTGCGCCCGTCGTCCGGGACGACGGTGAACTTGTGGGTGTGGTTTCGTTGACTGACATCGTCCTTCACAGCACGCTTCCGCTTTCCGAGTCAAAGGACGATTCTCCCCATGATTATTACGTTCAGGCTTTGGGGCGGTCCTATTCACACCAGGAGATTTCTTCATTTCAGATCGCCGGGGAACCGCTGCTCACTGTGAGCGATATTATGACTCCGGTTATTTACAAGGTGGGCGAAAGCTCCACTGTCCAGCAGGTGGCTGCAGCGATGATACGGCACAATATCCATCGCATATTCGTGACCAGGGATGACCAGGTTGTCGGGATAATCGCGACTCCTGATATGCTAAGGATTATAAAAGATTCGTGACCAGCCGGCTTATTTTTTAAAACAGCGTGCCGGTCCGGGCAGGGTGAGGTGCATAAATCCATACTTAGTGAAAGGAGGGTTTATATGACCACACGGGTTTCTTACACGAAGCATGAAAACCGGCTCCTTCCCAGTTTCCGAGAAAAATTAAACATGGCTGAATCCACAGAGGATGTAAGGAAATTTTTTATTTACACGATAAAAGATCTCTTTGATGCGGTATTCGAGGAAAGGTTGAACCTGAAGGCAGAAGATATATTTTTCGACCCTGAAAGGGAGCCCTCGTATTCTTTCGGGAAAGGGTTGACGGCCCACCGGGCATTTCCATCGGTCTGGGACGAATCCGATCTCCCCCGTGTGGTAAATCGTCTGGCCGATTCGGCGGTGAGGCGCTACCGGCACCTGGAAAAAAATCCGGGAAAGACCACATCCAAAATACGAAATTGACGCTGGTCGTCGGCAGCCGTTATGCTTCAATCGGTCGGCGGCCTGTTCCCAGAATCTGCGGCAGGTTTTTCTTGGATCGGAGATTCGATTGCCGCTCTGATGTCTTCAGGAATTCTGGCGGGTTTCATTGAAGAGTCCAGGCAGGCGTGTACGGTGTGCCCGGTGACCAGCAGACGGCCGCTTTCGTCCAGCACCTGGTAATCGAAACGAATTCTGACTCTGGTCGCCCCTGAAATCGTGGTCCGGACGGTGATGATTTCGTCATATCCTACATTGCCCCGGTAGGTGGCCGCTGCATCCACTACCGGGAGAGTATAACCACGTGCTTCGAGCGCCGAGTTGGGTATCCCGAGACAACGCATCAACTCGGTACGCCCTACCTCGAAAAATGTGAGATAATTGCCATAATAAACGACTCCCATCCGGTCGGTATCCTTGTAGCGAATGCGGATCGTCGTTTCGTGGTGGATTTTTTCGCTCATTGATTCCCCCTTGTTCGTATTAATTTCCGGGCCGGGGATGCAATTGTACCGGGGAAAGGTTCCATGTCAAGGAATTTGGCGGATTGCTGCCGGAAAGATGGCTTGAACAGACAGCCCCCAATCTTCGACACTGGCAGCATCCCAATCGACGCATCATTGGGGTGGTATCTTGAAATTATTTTTCCGCTAAAGGAGTTTTTTATGACTGATGATGAATTGAAGAAACGCACAAAAGAGACGGCGGCGAAACTTTTCGGAAAAGGCATACGTATGGAGCCGCCGTATAAACTCTGGAAGGAATTCGATCGTGATCTGGCAAACGACTTTTCCACTTTCATTACAGGAAAGCTTTATTCACGGGAAGTCTTGAGCATAGCCGATCGCCAAATGGTGGCATGCGCCGCCCTTGCAGCTCTCCGTGCCACCGAAGAATTCAGACTTCATGCAAATGCGGCGCTCAATGTCGGCTGCGAACCGCAGAAACTCGCGGAGGCGGTTTTTCAAATAGGCGTTTATGCCGGTATGCCGGCTGTCAACGAGGCGCTCGGGGTGTTGCGGGAAGTTTTCAGGGAAAGGGGCGAATGGCCGTCGAAGTGACAAACATTAAGGCTTCCGAAGATTTTACAAAGAAACGTCTTGCGGCGTTTCTCAACCGGCCCGTTAAAATCGGGTCACGAGTGATCGAAGGCAGGCTGGTGCTTGCCCCGATGGCAAGGCTCGGAAATGTCGCTTTCCGGGAATTGCTGTCAAACTACGGTGGGGCAGCCTTGATGTTCACCGAAATGACCAGCACCCGCTCGGTGCCGGATGGGAAAGGCTATGTTGAAGGACTCGTCTGGCGCCCGGGAGAACAGCATTCTCTCGCTTGCCAGCTTCTCGGAAAAGACCCCGGGGCGGTTGCGCGGGCAGCGCGATGGTTTGAAGCGTGGGGATTTTTCGGTGTTGACATCAATTTTGGATGTTCGGTGGCATCGATTTGCAAGACGGGCTGTGGAGCCGCGCTTCTCCGCGAGCCGGAACTGGCCGCCCGCATCGTCGCTGAGGTCAGGGGGGCGGTGACGATTCCGCTTTTCGTAAAATTCCGGACAGGGTGGAAAGACGACCCTTGCGGGGCGGTGGACATGGCCAGACGCTTCGAAGATGCAGGTGCGGATGCGTTGACTTTTCACCCCCGTGCCGCCCCCGATATAAGGACGCGTCCTCCCAGATGGGAATATATAAGGCTCATAAAAGAGGCCGTGAAAATTCCGGTTTTCGGTAACGGGAACGTTTTTGAGCCGCGGGACTGCCTGAAAATGATAGAGGAAACGGGCTGCGACGGAGTGAGCCTGGGGCGAGGGGCACTTGTCAGGCCCTGGGTTTTCGCCGAGTGGCGGGGGTTCATCGACACGGAGCCTTCAGTTTACAGGGATGCCGCGCTGGATTTTGCCCGGCTGGCGGTGCAGCATTTCGGGGAGCATGCTGCGCTGCGGCGTTTTCTACAGTTTGCGAAATACTATATTACTAACTTTAAATTCGGCCATGACCTTTCCGCGCGCCTGAGCCGCGCTAAGACGATAAGCGAAGCGGTCCACGAAATTGATCTTTTTTTCCAGGAGCCGGTTGAAATTTTCGGTTCTCCGAATCCTGCTCTGTTTGGATAGTATTTACCAGTGGGGTTGGTTGCCGATGCGATGTCCTATGACTTCCATGGTATCGGTCACGACGACAAAGGCGTCCGGGTCTATCTCCCTGGTGAGCTGTTTCAGTTGTGAAAGCTCCCGGAGGCTTACGACCGTGTAGAGTATCTGCTCCTCCCTGCCGGTGAACCCCCCCTGGCCTTTGACGATCGTAACCCCTCTCTTAACGCGATGCATGATCATGTGGGAAATGTCGCGCCATTGGCTGCTTACGATGAAGACGAATTTCCTCTGGCTGAGCCCGGTCACCACAAGGTCTACAATATGAGATGTCACGTACATGAAGAGGAGTGTGTACAGAGCTTTTTCAAGCGGGAAAAGAACAGCCGCCGTGGCCAGAATGACCGAGTTGAAGGCAAGGATCGTGCTTCCCAGCCGGATCGAAAAGCGTTTGAGAAGCATTACTCCGAGGATGTCCAGGCCTCCGGCGGATCCGACCGACCTGAGGACGATCCCGGAGCCGATTCCGGAGATGATTCCTGCCGCAAGCGTGCTCGCAAGCTTGTCGAGTGGCGGGAACGAGATTTGGCAGAAAACCAGGGCGAGGGTGAAGATGATCATCCCGGCTATGCTGTAAAGAAAAAAGCGGCGCCCCACGTAAAACCATCCCAGGATGAAGATTGGGATGTTCAGGACAAAATAAATCGCTTGCATCGGCAACCCGGGCAGCAGGTAATGAATCGTAATCGCAATTCCGGTGATGCCTCCGCTCAGGAATTGATTGGGAATCAGGATACCGTTTATCGCCACCGCACAAAGCACGCTTCCTGCAGTGATCAGGAGAAGGTTCGAGAATATCTGCCAGGCGGTGTTCCGTATGTCTTTGAACTTTGCCGTTGTCATGATCGTAAGATTATCCTTTAAAAGCGAAGCCTGCGGGCGGTACAATGCGCCCGTCCGTTAATCCATATATCAACTTCGAACAATAGTGATGATTCATCCTTCGTGCAACAGGGAAAAAATTTGGGTGTGCAGGGGCCGGAGACCGGATTAGGAGGACTTAGCGTGCCATGGGGCGACCCTGCACAGAAGCAAAAGGCCCGGAATGGCGATAAGCGTGCAGATTATAAAGTAAACTTCCCAGTTTGTTAATTTGACGAGAAATCCTGTGGGTGCGGATACGATTACCCGCGGAACCCCCATGAGGCTCGAAAGCAGCGCATATTGAGTGGCGGTGAATTTTTTGTTTGTGATACTTGCCATGAACGCCGCATAGGCGGCTGTTCCCATGCCTCCGCTTATATTTTCAAACGCGATTACACCGGAAAGAACGGGTATGCTGGGGCCGACTTTCGCCAAGACGGCGAAAAATGCGGTGGAAACTGCCTGGAGGATTCCGAATATCCAAAGGGACCGGCTTATCCCGAGTTTCAGCATACTCACGCCGCCGATGAAGCCGCCTCCGATGGTCGCCCAGAACCCGAATAACTTTACGACCGTCCCAACCTGGCTTTTCGAAAAGCCGATGTCCAGATAAAAAGGCGTTGTCATGGCATATGCCATCGTGTCGCCGATTTTGTACAAGAATATAAAAGCGAGAATCAAAATCGCGCCATCGCGTGAAAGAAATTCAATCAGGGGGTCCAGCACCGCTTCCTTCATAGATGCCGGCAGGCCCTCCGCAACCTTGGGCTCGCGTGCAAAGAGCGTGGTGATCAACCCCGGCAGGATGCCTGCTGCCATTATTCCGTAAACGAAACGAAATGAAATGTAATCGGCCAGGATCAGGCCGCCCCCGGATGCTGACAGCATACCGAGTCGGTAGCCGTTGATATAAAGCGAAGAGCCGAGCCCCAGTTCTTCATCCGTCAGATCCTCCCTGCGGTATGCATCTACAATGATATCCTGGGAGGCGCTGAAGAAAGTGACCATAAAAGCAACCAATGCAACAGTCCAGGGAGATTCGGCAGGTCTGGTCAAACCCAGGCCGGCGATCGAACACATAAGTGCCAGTTGGGCGGTGAGCAGCCATCCCCGCCTTCGCCCCAGGAAGGGAAGCGTAAAACGGTCCAGGAAAGGTGCCCAGAGGAATTTGACGGTGTATGGAAGCCCCACCAGAGCCATCATTCCTATCACCGCCAGGTCGATTCCTTCTTCTTTCATCCATGCCTGGAGCACCGTGATTGTAAGCAGAAGAGGCAGCCCGCATGAAAAACCCATCATGAAAGCTACCAACATTCGAAAACTAAATATAATACGGCAAAATGGAAATCTATCGATCAACTTCATGTATTAAACCACACCGAGGGAAGAAAACGATAAGAGTCGAATATATTGTCGCCGGCCGGATTTTTTGTTTAAATGGCCATGATTTCCACCGGCGCTGAAACTTGTGGAAAAGAGAAAAAGATTCTTTGCTTGTGAGAAACTTGCTTATTCTGATATTTTTGATATGTTTTATGGTACGGGATTTTAAGTGATGTTTGTAAAAAAATTTTAATCTTATGATTCGTGAAGCCCCGGAATACCCGGGTGATAAAAGGAATAAAATGAAAAAGCCAGGGCGTAATGACCCGTGCCCTTGTGGCAGCGGGAAAAAATACAAAAATTGTTGTTTGATTAAAGATGAAGCGGCCGGAATCGATTTCAAGAGACGTTACCTTCAGAAATACCGAATTCGATTGAAAAATAAAGACGACATCGAGGGCATAGCACAAGCCGGGCGGCTCGCCGTAGAGACACTCGACCTTGTGGAAAGCCACCTCAGAATAGGCATTTCCACCGAGGAAATCAACACAATCGTTCATGAATTCACGATCGCACGGGGCGCGGTTCCGGCACCCCTGAATTATCGAGGATTCCCGAAAAGTGTGTGTGTATCGATCAACGATGTGATATGTCACGGTATTCCAGGATCCTACCAGCTGAAAGACGGAGATATCGTCAATGTTGATGTAACTCCGATCTTGAACGGCTATTATGGTGATACCAGTAAAACGTTCTTCGTGGGGACACCAAGCAGAGATGCGGTAAAAATAGTCAAGGTGGCGGCCGAGAGCCTGGTAAGGGGCATCTCAAAGGTAAAGTCGGGAAACACGCTGGGCGACATCGGTTTTGCCATACAGCACTACGCCGAAGGGCAAGGCTGCTCGGTGGTACGGGAGTTTGTAGGGCACGGCGTGGGTTTAGATTTTCATGAACCCCCCCAGGTTCTTCATTACGGTAGAAAAGGGGAGGGGATAGTTCTTGTTCCGGGCATGGTCTTTACCATAGAGCCCATGATCAACCTCGGTAAAAAAGAGCTTCGGATCCTTGATGATGACTGGACTGTGGTTACACAGGACGGGTCTCTCTCAGCCCAGTTCGAGCAGACGGTGTTGGTAACCGAAAACGGATGCAGGGTTCTTACGCCGTTCGATCCACTTGCCGGCTTGTGAGCCGCAAACGACGAACGGAAGGAAAAAGCTCTTGAATGGTCGCGGCGTGATTTCATTGGGGAGACGTTCCAACGCGGTGGACGTGATGGAAGCCGCTTACTCCCTGGGCTTCGTCTCCTTCGGGGTCGCTTCCGCGGCCGAGCCTCTCTACTATGATGAGCTGGTGCGCTGGCTTGCTGAAGGAAAGCACGGCGATATGAAATGGTTCGAGAGGAACCTTCAGCTGCGCCGCGACCCGAGAGGGCTTCTCAAGGACTGCCGCGCGGTGGTTTGTCTTGCCTATCCCTACAGCAGGGAAAAGCCTTGCACCCCCGATGGATTCAGCGTCTCCCGGTACTCCGAACCCCTCTTGGATGATTACCACAAAAGGTTAAGAAAACTCGCGGGGGAGGTTGCGGCGGTGATAAGACGGCGGTACCCGGGCAGCCGCTCCCGGGTATGCGTGGACTCGGCACCCGTAATGGAACGGAGCCTGGCGGCGGCCTCTGGTGTAGGGTTCATCGGGAAGAATACATCTCTGATTGTACCTGGGGTCGGCTCCTGTGTGTATCTGGTTGAAATTCTTACCACCGCTCCCTTTGCACCCACTCCTCCTCTTCCGGAATCGGCCGGGTCTTGCGGCGACTGCACCAAGTGTTTGGATGCGTGCCCCACCGGAGCTTTAGAGGCGCCTTATCGCCTGGATGCGGCAAAATGTCTTTCCTATTTGACGATCGAACACAGGGCTCCGGTGAAAGTCGGTATCGGCAGATTGATGGGTTCCTGCATCCTGGGTTGCGACAGGTGCCAGGAAGTCTGCCCATATAATAGTGGAATGGAGTCTGAGAAAATATGCTTGCCGTCTTCAAGGGATTTTTTAAATATGGATGATGAGGCTTTTGATTCCCGTTTCGGCCGAACTGCGCTTGCAAGGGCGGGTATCGAGAAACTCAAGGAAAACATTAAAGCCGTGATGGCTGGTTCTTCATCTCGGCAGAAGAGGCTTAAATTGAAAGAAATTCCTTGTATCACCTCGGATATGACCATCCTGGATATCGTTTCCTCATACAGAGAAACAGAAAAAGTGTTCAAACGATACGACGAAAAGGCCGGTGTATGCCTTTGCTGCCAAGCTCTTTTCGATCCGCTCGAAGATGTGGCGGATAAATTCGGTCTGGATCTGGAGCAGGTGCTGTCTGACCTGGAAAAAGCTGCAAACAAAGGCGAGGGCGTCACTGATTGAGTGCGAACTTCAAGGGAGCCTTCCAAAGCAACCGGTAAAGAGCGGAAAGAAGTCCGTCGGCTATCCCCTCAGTTTTTTCACGGCCGAGGCGACCACATCTAAGGCCCGGTCGATTTCACGAGTGGTGGTCATCCTGCCTACCGAGAAGCGGACCGTACCGACGGCCCATTCCTTGGATATACCCATGGCCTGAAGCACATGGGAAATTTCCACCCTGTCCGAATGGCAGGCGGCGCCTGCCGAAGCGGCCACCTCCAGGCCTATCTCCTCCAGAAGCCGGTTGGCCTCGATGCCCAGGAAGGACACGCTCGAGGTATTCGGAAGGCGGCTGCTGCGGTGTCCGTTGAACCGAACATCAATGATCCCGCTCTCGATCCCTTCTTCGAGTCTGTCCCGCATCTCCTGCATGTGGGCCTGGTTAAGGTCGAGGTCGCGTTGGGCGATTTCACAGGCCTTTCCCAGACCCACAATCTCAAGAACATTTTCGGTCCCGGCCCTGATTCCCCTTTCCTGGCCGGCCCCGTGAAACAACCTGTCCGCCTGAAGCCCGCTCCGGATATACAAAGCCCCTACCCCTTTGGGCGCGTACACCTTGTGTCCGGCGAGCGACAGAAGCGCCACCCCCATTTCATCCACTCGCGTGGGGATTTTACCGACCGATTGGGCGGCATCCGTGTGAAGCGGAATACCCCTATCATGGGCCTCACGAGCGATTTCTGCGATCGGCTGGATGGTTCCGACCTCATTGTTGGCGTGCATGATGGAGATCATGATCGTATCCGGCCGAACGGCGTCGGCCACATCCAAAGGATCGATCATACCGTCCTGATCCACCTGGATGTAACTGATCGAAAACCCGTGACCCTCCATGAAGCGGCAGACTTCCATCACGGCCGGATGCTCAATGGTGCTGGTGATGATGTGGGTGCCCCGCGAAAAACGGCTCCCTCCTATTATTTTGAGAGCGTGATTGTTGGACTCGGTCCCACCGCTTGTAAATAATATTTCTTCAGATCGACATCCCAGGATTCCGGCCGTCTGCCGCCTTGCGAACTCGACTGCCTGCTTCGGGCGGATGCCGTACCAATGGGTGCTGGACGGGTTACCGAATTCAGTTTCAAAAAAGGGTTTCATGGCAGCTTTGACTTCAGGCGCATGGGGAGTGGTTCCGTTGTAATCCAAATATATGGGTTCCATTGAAAAATCCTCTTCCTTCAATTATGCTTTGGCCTAATTTCGACATTGATAATTATCAAAGGATTGCCCAATAGGGTCAAGGAAAATCGGGCTTCAGGACCGTCCGCCTCACCCTTCCTGCCGGTGCCGAACTGGAACCGGATGCGTTTGGTAAGAAACCGAAATCAATCGGAAACCCTTTTATCAAACAGGCGGCTACATCACGGCTTGAGCCGCACGGCCCCTGGTGAAAAACCCACCTTGATCTGATTTTCGATAAAGATATCATGTTAGACTGGCGATCCTGTTGCATCCTTGAGTATTAAAGGGTATGAACGGATTCGGCGTCGAATGAAATGTAAACGTCGAGTCCCTCGGTGAGGCCTGAATCCACCAGGACCTTTCTTGTCACAGCGGATATAAACGTGAATCCGCCTGTTTTTACATGCACTTCGTAGGTAAATCCCCGGTTGGATACGGAGGTTACAAGCCCACAGAAGGTATTTTTTCCGTTGTTGGGCGGGAAGGGTTCGAGGGCGATTGCTATGTCTTCGGGCCGAATGGCGAGATACTTGTGGAGCGGGTCGGGCGCGCGCGTCAATGAAATTTTATGACCATCGATGGCGGGAGTTCCGTTACGAAAATCCACTTCAAAAAGATTCTTCATTCCAACGAATTCGGCCACCGGAGCAGAGATGGGTTTCTGGAATATGTTTTGAATGGTTCCAATCTGTTTGATGGCACCTTGGTGAAGGACAGCCCCCCTATCCGCCAGTGACAAGGCTTCTCCAAAGTCATGAGTCACCATCAAAAAGGTCGTGCCGGAATTTTTGTGTACATCCTTCAGAATTCTGCGGATTTCTTCCCGGAAAATCGGGTCAATAGCGGACAGCGGTTCATCCAGTAAAAGGATGTCAGGTTTGACGATAAGAGCCCTTGCCAGCGCGATGCGCTGTTTTTCGCCCCCGCTTAGATTTAAAGGCAGCCGGGACAACAGGTGGTCGATTCCCAGCAGTTCGGTAAGATCCTTGAGTCGTTTTTTTCGCTCTTCACCCCTGACATGATGAAAACGCAGGCCGTAAGTAATGTTTTCCAACACATTGAAATGGGGGAAAAGGGCCTGGTCCTGGTAAACAATTCCAACCCCCCTTTTTTCAGAAGGAAGTTGGGTGACGTCCCTTTCACCTATAAAAATTTTTCCCCG
>JAWOBE010000028.1:0-4910 GCA_046498185.1 Desulfatiglandaceae bacterium
CTCACGCTTTCCGCCGTAATATTTCCGGAATCCCGGTCCACATCCGCAAACACCGGCCTGGCCCCGCGCAGAACAACGCTTGACACAGACGCCAGAAACGTCCGGGGCGTCACCACCACCTCGTCGCCCTCACCGATGCCCAACGCATATAACGCCAGCTCCAGGGCCACGGTTCCGTTTGCCAAGGCCACGCCATACTTTGCCCCGTGATATTCGGCAAACTCCCGCTCGAATTGCCTGCCTTCCTCCCCGGTCCAGTAATTGACCTTCCCGGATTCTAGAACACGGGTCACGGCTGCGATTTCATCGGGGGCATAACACGGCCATCCCGAAAAACCTCTATCCTCCATGCAACACCTTATGTATCAATCAACCTCCTCAATCATTACTATTTCACCCACAAACCGTTTTCCAGATGTAGCGCATATCCTGCTGAAACGACCAGTTCTCCACATATTCCCGATTCAGCCGCACCTTGTCCGGCCACAAAACTTCATAATTAAACCGCTCCGGGTCATCCTGCTCTGCCAGAAGCGCCTCTTCATCCCGGTATTTCAGCGTGGCCGGGCCGGTAATACCCGGCCGCACGCGTAAGACAACACGGTCATCACCCTGAAGCCTGTCCGCATATCCGGGCACGTCGGGCCGCGGACCCACGAAACTCATATCCCCCTTCAACACATTGATAAGCTGCGGCAACTCGTCTATTTTGCTCTTCCGCCAGAAACGGCCCAAAGTTGTAATTCTTTGATCTCTCCCCGTTGTCACCGAAGTGCTCATTCCGGGTACCTCGCGCATGGTCCGGATCTTGATCACCCGGAATACACGCCCATACCGCCCCACGCGCTCCTGGGTAAAAAATCCGTTTCTGCGGGTATCCAGGCTGGCCAAAAGCCAAGCCGGAATTATTATCCAAAAAATCAATGCTAATCCCAAAAAAGCTCCCCAAAAATCAAAGCCGCGCTTCAACGCGGCCCTTCCTGGGCTTAAACCCTTCTTCAGGCATATCCCCGAAATGTTCCGATAATAATCAGCCATTGAATTACGCATACCCATACCGAAGCATAGTCTGCTGAATAAACGGCATCAGTCTATCAATAGCCTCTGCGCCTAAATCCCTGCGTCCCTTGCCTATGCTTCGAGGTGACGCTCCTTTAACCGCGCGGGCAATTGAATCGCTTAAGGCTCGCATGCCAAGGAACTCAGCAATTCTCTTAAATTCTTCTTCAGGCTTTTTAACAAAACTTTCATAGCTCACCTCTGTCCACCGCTCAGCCGGAATTTCTGCCAAAACCTCCTCCGCCTTGTCCACGCACCGCTTCCACTGAATAGCGCACACTTCTTCTAGGGAATATCTGACCAACAACTCTTCCATACCGTCCAGCTTCGGCCCCCAGAAGGCCAAACGCTCCTCCCTCGACAATAACCGGTAAATTCGGTTCCACAGAAAACTAGAAGCGTAATAAGGAAGATCGAAGGCAGGCACAAATCGCGCCTTTCGTGTAAGGTAGCGGATGTCCAGGCCCGCCTTCCATCGTTTTATAGCTGAACTCACCACGTCCAACCCGTCCCGGCGAATAAAGATATATTTTGCTTCAGGCACCACCCGATCCACAAACCCCACTCGTAAGGAATTAGCGCAGGTTTTTTCCACCACTGTATGCACCTGGTATTTTTTCGCCACCCAGTCAAACTGCCGTCGGATATAACTGCATACCTGTGGCCTCGCCATGTCCGACGTAAATTCGTCCGAGGGATGCCTCACATTCCCGTGACGCCAGATGTAGTTGATCTCGTCACAGGGCCATGTGGCCACCCCCGACAAAGATGTCAGCACGTCCCGCATCATATTAGTGCCAGAACGAGGTGCACCGATGATTATTGCCAGCTTATATACCGTCAAATATCAACTCCCAGTTCCTGGTATAAACACAAGTACCTTGCTGTTACAGCCCTGACATCAAACTCCTTCTCCACCATATCCCGAGCAGCTTGCCCCATCCGCAAGCGCAACCCAGCATTCTTTAAAAGGTCTTTAACCCTTTGCGTCAAGGCCTCAATATCACCATACGCTACCAGAAAACCCGTCTCACCGTCGCGCACAGCTTCCCTTACGCCCGGCACATCAAATGCCACAGTAGGAAGGCCGGTCGCGGCCGATTCCAGAACCACCCGCGGAACACCCTCTCTGTATGATGGAAAAAGCAAAAGGTCAGCCCTGGACAGCAAAGGCATAACATCAGTAAGTCTACCCAGATAATGTACGCTTTTCTGCTGCTCCACCCACTGGACCGTCACTGCATCAGGATGAACCAAATCTTCCTCACCGGCCAATAAAAACTTTGCTTTGGGCCAGCTTGCCTGGATACGTCCAGCCACCTCCACAAATTCGGGTATGCCTTTCTGTCGTAATAGCCGCCCCAGCATGACCACAACCGGAGACTGCTCATCCCGGTCACAGCGATCAGGTATTAAAAACCGTTCCACGTCCACACCCGATGCGGGGATAAGCCTGGCCCTGGATTTCTCCACCCAGCCCTTTTCAAGAAACAGGTCAAGGTCATCCCTGTTTTGAAAAATGGTCATCTCTGCACGAGACCCAGACAGTCTATAACCAAGCCCTGCGAGTCGGTTAGCAATTCTACCTGTAATAAACGCATGCCCTAAGCCGGTAATGGCATTGACTACTCTGACTCTATCACCCATGACCTGGCGTGCGGCCAAGGTCCCTAAGATAACAGGCTTGGCATGGAAATGCTGAATCAGCGAAGGTCGCCATTTGTTGCAAATGGCTCGCAAGCTGCGATAGGCCTGCATATCCCCCCATGGTGCAAAGCCACCACGATTAAAGTCCACTGGCTCAACATGCGCCCCCATCCTGCACAGGAAGCGACTTTCCTCGTCTTCTGCTGTAGCTAAAACGACATTCCACTCGGAGGACAGAAAATGCTGAATTAGCAAGATCCGGGAACTGGCTAAGGCGTAGCCTCGGTTCGCAGTGAAAACAATTACCCTTTTATTCACTTTTTAGAGCCAATTCAAGACGCCGAACCCCGCTCAGCGATTGATTTTGACGCCCCGGGTGGAAGTCGATCAACCCACTTTTTGCCAATTCCTATTTGCCGCATAGGCGGTGCGAACCACGGACTCCGCTTCCTAACAGAACATTCGCCTTACGTCTTGCCCCTCTGCGTGGTACAACTGTACCAATCAGAAGAGGTGGAAAATATTTTGTGTTGTGCGGCATAATTCAGTTGACAAAATGGAAATCTATGGCTAATATTGCTCATACGTTATGGAGGATTCTATGAAACGAAAGCCGGAATCCGTCAAATCAGATTTGTTTCAGGGCTCCCCCTTCTTTGATCCCAGCGATTCGGCCCAGGTCAAATATGAAATGCTCCGGGCCCATTGCCATGAGCAACTATTCATCAGCCGCGCATGTAGAGAATTCGGCTACTCCAGAGAATCCTTCTACCAGGCCCTCGAAGCGTTCCGCACAGAGGGGCTGTCCGGATTGGTCGACAAACCCAGGGGTAAGACCAAACCCGATAAAGTCACCCCCGAAATCATCGGTTTCGTGATTTACCAAAGGGGCAAGTACGGCCTCTCCGGTGCGGATATCACTGAGCAGGTCCGGGAAGTTTTCAATATCCCATTTCATAAGAGAACCATCGAGAGAATACTGGGGCACTACGGAATCCTTGACCTTTAGCAAGGGTATGGCTTGAGGAACCTGGCTCACTTTGCCATTGGCAATGTGGTCAAAAATCTCAACGCCATTTCTGTTACCATCAACACAGAGCACACAACACCCTTCCCAAAGCCCGACTGCTTTCTGGTCTCCCACTACCGCTAAGAGCGCCGCTACATCAAGAATCCGCGGAACCGACCGACATCACAAGCTCAAGGCCCTTCGATCCGCTTCCGAGAGAACCAACGCCTCGGGCAAGGAAGACTTCTGTATCCTCACAAAACCAAAAGTTCGAGGTCTCCAAAGGGCCGGCGTTCTCGCACAGATGGCCGTCATCGTTGTACTGCTCAAAAAGGTCGCCTCCTTTATCATCAAGGCTACAATCAGCATCAGAAAACTTCAAGCCAAGGACCGATCTCCACCCGGAAGATTCCACATCCCCGCGCCAAAAGTCCCACGGTTCCTCTAGAACCTTGTCCAGAGGGAGTAGGGGCCACGGTCCTCCTACCGGCTCAGGCACTTCCATTTCCCTGCCGGCCATTTGAGCGGCATAGGTCGATATTTTTCCTGGTAAGTATGCAGCACACATCATAGCCAAAACGCCGCCTTCATCACTCCCGAAAATCCCCCTCTTACTCCGCTCGATCACCCCCCACCAACCTGCGGGTTTTGGCCGCCTCAGCCTGCCTTGAAAGCCGCCGTCTTAAACCGGCTCCAATTTCATATCGCCTTGACAGAAAGCAACGTGCCATGCGGAATACTTCACTAAAAACAACGATCCCTGATGATATCGGCATAGCGCTTCGCCCATGAACCCGCATTGAAGTTCGCCTCGGCGAATTCCCTTCCTTTTTTTGCAACCTCTTTGGCCTGACTCGGGTTAGCAGCTATATATGCCAGGCGATCAGCCCAGCCCTGCAAGTCATCAAGCGGCACCACCCATCCGGTAACGCCGTCCTCAACTATTTCTTCAACTCCCCCAACTGGCGAGGCGACCACTGGCACGCCGATGTACATCGCCTCCTGCAATGTGTTTGGCATACCTTCATCCATAGAGGGTAGTACTACAACATCTGCATCAGCCATTAGCTCAGTCACATCATCTCGCCAACCAAGAAAACAAACATGCTCAGTAAGCCCGTATTCTGTACATAACTCTTTGATCTCCCTGAAGTAATCCATCTCGTATTCACTCCCTGCAAATAACACCTTGAAA
>JAWOBE010000102.1:0-4868 GCA_046498185.1 Desulfatiglandaceae bacterium
AAATTCTTTGCCTGTCACATCATCTTTTAAGCGTTTAACAGGGCTGCGGATCAGCGGCGGGAGAAGGCGCTAGCTTGCTCGCAGGCCTTACCGTCCGCTGCAGACGCTGATGTCCGCCGCTTCGCGTCGGCCATCAGGCGGATGGAAATCCACAGCTCGTTAGATAGTCTTTTTCATTCTTGGCCCTCCGAAGATGATGGACAACATCCAGAACTTTTCTTTGGCGATTCCGCAGGTGGACAACATGAGCCACGGGGTTCGCTGTGAAGCAGTTGAGCACTCGCCAGCAGTCCTGCTTTGACGATCAATTCTGCAGGAATGGCTTCATAAGTCTTGCCGTCAACCGTCACAGTTCGGCAATCCGAGTCTCCGCAAGAAGAACAACACTTACTCTGGCCAGTTGTGGCCGAGAGCCAATTCTCGAACGGCTCTCCCGCTATCCAAACACGATTCGACTCAAGCGGGTCCTTGAGGAATGTAGAGGGACTGAGTGTCTTCTTCTCAAGAACGACATCTATATCCAGTTCATTCAGGGAACGCTTGAGTTTCTGGGCTGCTTCCTCCACAGCCGTTTCGGTTGTGCCACAGCGGTCACATGTTTGTCCGCGTTCGTCCACGAGGCGCTGCCAAAGAATGTTTAATTTCTTCATATCCTTCCTTCCTTGATTTTTTGAGAGTGTTGCGCAACCGGTCACAAGTCCGATGCAAACGATCAATCCGATGAGTTGTTTCATCTTTCCTCCCATCTAACGGTTTGGCGCTCAGCCCCGGGCCTGATAACTGTTTCTAATCAATCTCAGAGATCGATGGCCCGCCGGCGCGAAGCGGCGTGTCAGACTCTTACTTATTCCCCTGTGATTTCAATTCCTGATCTATTCTTTCTGCCAGAAATATCTTCAACAACGATTGATATGGAATATCCCTTTTATTCGCCAGAAGTTTAAGCTCAGCCAGCATGAGTTCAGGTAACCTGAGCGATATCTTCTTTCGCGAAGGCTTGAGTTTCGGAAGGACAACTCTCCCGGCTTTATCCCATTCAATGTATTCTGTAGAATCCTCTTTTGCCCAGAATTTCCGTTCCTCTTCTTCAGTTTTAAATTCAGGCATCTTCTTCTTTTTAATAACTTATCAAAGACCTTCCGTTCATTCTCACTTATATTTCTTGCCGAAATAACTCTGATCTTTCTTCGAGTGCTTCTCATCTATGTCTGATATCAAGAGGCTATTAAAAAAGACCTGTTAGACATTAATTGTTCGCTTTCCCCTTTATTATTTCCCAAAATGAGCGTGGATTGATGATATCAATATCTTTATACTTCTTCAAGGACAATAAGGCTTTGTCTCCAGTGATTATATAGGATGAACCGGAAGCCGCGCCCACTCCCAGGACCGGCAGGTCCGACTCATCCTCAAAAATTCCATTTTCAACAGGAACAGGCTTCTCAACTAATGTGCTTTCTCTAAGATAAGATTCTATCTCTGTAATCAGTGATTCCGGTACCTTTATCTTCTTTCGAAGATTCCTCTTCACTTCATCTATGATCTCCTCGCACAGTATTATCTCATGACCCTCAAGACAAAATTCAAAAAGAGCATGACAGAGACCACGAGCCGCAAACGCCGCTATGATGACGTTCGAATCAAGCACCAGTCTCATTTCAGGTCCTTGAATATGTCTTCATCGGTGAGAAGCCCCTGGGCTTCGGCGAAAGGCAGGACCTGGCTGCGGAGTTTTCTGAACCTGTAAACTGAAACGTACTTTCGGATGGATTCTCTAACTACATCACTGACCGGTTTGTTTTCGCTTTTGCTTATTCCTTCGAGAATCTTTCTAAGATCATCTGGTATTCTGACTGTAATTGGTCGATCCATAATGTATCTCCTGTATTACATTATAATACATCAAGTGGTTTTGTCAAGGTTTTAAGCAAACAATTTAATTATGCCTAACGGCCCCGGTTCACCGGCATCCTGTGATGAACACTTGACAATTTACTCCGATAATGAATAGTGCCCGTACCGTCGAAACACCTGCCAAAATTGACCTTTCCCGACCCGGCCCCTGAAAACGCGACTTGCGTTCAATTGCTGGGTGAACCAATGTAAAAGCACGCGGCTAGTGCTGGCCGGCGCAACGGAGGTTAGGGATATATTGGTTACGCTCTCTTATTTCAATGCGGTTTCCGGAACCCGCAGACTAAATATCTCCGCACTTTCATACCACGGACTTCCCTGAAACCATCGATACCGGGTAAAAAAGAGATGTGTACCCCTGGGATGCCACCAGGGCTGTCGATCTCCCTCCGAGGCGTCATCCAAGAGTCGAACGCGCCCGCTGCCATCCGCGCGCATGACAAACAGGCGAACCGCTCCCGCACTTTCGGCAGCATAGGCAATATGCCGGCCATCTGGAGACCACGCGGGCCAGCCATCCACGCCGGCATGGTCTGATAAATTTCGCATGTGGGTGCCATCGGTATCCATCACCACCACTTCCCAATCGCCATTCGGTTGAATTTGTCGACAGACAATCTGAGATTGATCCGGCGACCATGAGGCATACGTCTCCACCGTTGGGGTCGTGGTAATACGTGTCACCATAGTCCCATCCACCGTCATGCGATAAATATCCATGTTCGTGGAATCACCGGCTGCCATGGCATCTCGATTTGAGCAGAAGAGCAATTGCCGGCCATCCGCGGACCAAAACGGGTGTTCTTCATGGGCGTTGTTCTGCGAAAGATTCCGTTGGTGGGCTCCCGTGGCATCCATCACATAGATTTGAGACGGCCCCTCCCGAAAGGACTGAAACGCTATTCGGGTGCCATCAGGGGACCAGACAGGAGTCCCATCCCGGCCGGGCGCATCGGTTAATTGCTTCACCCGGCGTTCTCCCAACCACGAGACGTAAATATCAAAATCCCCATCGGCATTGGACATGTAGGCCAGACGATCTCCAGAAGGCGATATCGCGGGATAGGCCTTCGTAAATCGGGTGATCTGTTCCAGTGTAGGATTCGACGGTTGCGCATGAAGCACGCCCCCAACCAAACAGGCGATTATTGCGAGCAAATACATTCTGTTCAGCATATGATAATTCCTTTCGTTAAGTGATTCAGTTCAATGGAATGTGCACTGTTGGGTCGGCTGCATTTGCCTTGTTAGAGCTTCTTGTCGCTGTCATTCTCAAATTCGTCCATTGAACTCGGAGGAGGCAACAAACCAAGAAACCGTGCAAACACGACTAAGGTCATAAAGAGTCCGATGATTGCCTGAATGGTAAAAACCGCTAGACCAACATCAGATTCCGCGGCATACATATCAGTCGAAAAGGAAAACATCAAAACCATACTTTCATGGAAAACCCGCAATAATGTTGGCTCGGCACTTCCGGGAGGTAATGAGATATGCCCGCTCCTATAGAACCACATATAGGCAACACCGAACCAGCATACAATTTCCATATAGTTGTGCAACAATAACAATACTAGTCGTCTATAACCTCGAAGAGCATATTCTTGACCTTTAAGCTTTGACCTATATTCATCGAATAGCAGTACATTTATCTGATATATTATTATTTCAAAGGTTCTAATGAATCCATAAATCATGACGATCAACAGAAGAATATTTACTGCATATTCCCTTCTGTATGTAACTATAATCAGTGCTAAAACAGAGAATACGGTATTAAATACGACGTAGTATTCGACAAATGTGTATGTTTTGGCGTTGGAAGGGAGAATCTTTCTAATTGCCGCAAATATTGATAAATAGCTTAGAAAGCCAAAAACTCTTGACCAGAACTGAACGATCCAGGACTTTGGAGTCTTATCGTCCTCATTCTTTCGATTTTTTTTACTCACTACAAGTATCCCCCCCTTGCGCTCTAACAGAGTTGCGGATTAGCGGTGGGAGCGCCCGCGAGCTTGCTCGCAGGCTTTACCGTCCGCTGCAGACGCTGATGGCCGGCGCGAAGCGGCGAACATCGGGCGGATGGAAATCCGCAGCTCTGATGGCCCGGCGGGTGCAACGCAGCCGCCGTGACAGCCAAAACCGTCAGCTGCAAGCACTGTTTTAATGATCCTGCCCTTTGTCGCCTTTTGCCCCTTCACTATGGTGGCCCCCGCCTCCTTTGATCATGGCGTGCAACCCTTCCACGTAATGAGTAAAGATGACATAGGCTTTCACATATTCACGACCGGCCGCCACGGAATCATTGGCATGCTTTCGAGTCTCACTGGTATGCTGAAAACGCTCACGAATGCCATTGGACAAGGCTTTCGTTAAGACATCAACAAGCTTGTCCACCGATCCGCTTTCCAAAGCATTATCGGCCAGAGCAACGGCCGGGTCTACAGCTTCACCTGGTTTCAATCCAGTATAGGGTGCGCCTTCACCGGCCCTGTGAATACGAACCAGGGTTTCAAAAAAGTACATGTCAGCTAATTCTTTGGCCTCAGTACCTTTTACGCGAACTGCAAGAGTTTTTTGGAAAGCGGCTCGAATCTCTTTTTCATCATCGGCTTGCACCCATTTAAGAAGAGGTGTTACATCACCTTTCGCAAGTGCTTCTCTTGCCGCTTGTACAACTGGACCATCAAGCGTATCACAATGAGCAAAGGCGCTTTTGCTCATTGCAATGCATGTAAGCCCAATACCAGAAAAGACCGCCATGATACGAATGAAATACTTTATTTTAGCCATTTTCTCTTCCTTCGGTTATTTGTTTGGCGAACGATTTGAAAATCACCTGCAAGCCACTCAAAGGCTTGACAGGTGTATTTGCATGTTAGGTCGCCTTTATTCGGCATAGGATTTTGGTACATTTTCCCTGATTAAAATCCTGACCATACAGTCTCAGGAAC
>JAWOBE010000131.1:0-37221 GCA_046498185.1 Desulfatiglandaceae bacterium
CAACACGGCCAGCCTGCTGGCCTGCTTAAGATCCTGGCCCATGCTTCTGATGTAGCTGTAAGCCTTGATGATGACCCCGATGCTCCCGTGAAACGCGAGCATCTTGCCGATAGAGAGCGGAAAATCCGTGGACAGTTCAAAGGCGCCGTCTTTTCTCGTGACCACGCGGGGAACCGGCAGAAACGGCGCCAGGTGTTTTTTCACCGCGACCGGGCCGGAACCCGGGCCCCCACCTCCGTGAGGCGTGGAAAAAGTTTTATGAAGGTTCAAATGCATGACGTCCACGCCCAGGTCGCCCATTTTGACGACCCCCATCACCGCGTTCATATTCGCGCCGTCGCAGTAAACGAGGCCGCCTTTCGCGTGAACGATTTCGGCGATTTTGTGGAGGTGCTCCTCGAAAAGACCGAGCGTATTCGGATTCGTAACCATTATTCCGGCCACTTCCCCATCCATCACCGCTTCGACCGCTTCCGGATCCATGATTCCCTTGTCATTGGACCGTATGGGGACAGGAGTATACCCGCAGAGCGCCGCGCTTGCCGGGTTGGTGCCGTGCGCCGTGTCGGGGATGATTATCTTCGACTTGCTGGCACCGTTATGTTCATGAAACGCATGTATAAGGAGCATGCCGGTCAATTCTCCATGGGCGCCGGCCGAAGGCTGGATCGTTGTTTCGTCCATGCCGGTGATTTCCGAGAGATAAGACTCGGTTTCACTCATGATCCCGAGGAGCCCCTGGCAGAGAGCTTCCGGTAGAAACGGGTGGGCGCCGGCGAATCCCTGGAGAGCGGCCTGTCTCTCATTTGTTTTGGGGTTGTATTTCATTGTGCAGGAACCCAGCGGGTACATGCCGGTGTCCAAACCGAAATTCCACTGGGAAAGCCGCGTGTAATGCCTGACGACATCCACCTCGCTCAATTCGGGGATATCCGGGGGATCGCCTGCCAGTTCACCGGGAAGAGTTTGTTCTTCAACGTCTCTCGTTGGCAGGGAATAGCCCGAGCGCCCTTTTTGGCCTTTTTCCCATAGCAAGGGTTCTTCCAGTATCAGCCCTGAAGAGGCCGTAACGCCGCTCATGAGGCAACCTCCTTTGCCAGTTCATCCATCTGTTTCCTGGTTTTCGTCTCGGTCACGCATACCAGGTGATGCCCGGAAAGTTCCGGGTAATCATCGTCCAGGGAAAACCCGGGAACGGTGCCCTTTTCGATCAGTCCAGGAAGCCTTGCATGAAAGCCGGCAGGGAACTTCACGACGAATTCGTTGAATGTATGCCCCGTGAACGGAACCGTGCAGCCGGCCTCCTCCAGTGCGGATTTCAGGTATTCGGCCTTGTCCCGGTTCAGGCGCGCGAGTTCACGCATCCCTGAGCCTCCCAGGCACGCAAGGTAAATTGCGGCGGTCAGCGCACAAAGGCTGTTATTGGTACATATGTTCGATGTCGCTTTTTCCCTCCGGATGTGCTGCTCCCTGGTTGCAAGGGTCAGTACAAACCCACGCCTGCCTTCGATGTCCGTTGTTTTACCGACGAGGCGGCCGGGAAGGTTTCGCATGAATTTCGATCGGCTGGCGAGTATCCCCAACCCCGGACCCCCGAAGCTGACCGGAATGCCGAAGCTCTGGCCTTCCCCGCAAACAATGTCCGCCCCCTGGCTTCCGGGGTTTTTGATCAACCCATAGGCCATGGGCTCGGTGAATACCGTTACAAACAGCGACCCGGCATCGTGGGCAACCAAGCCGGCGGTTTTCAAGTCTTCAATGCATCCGAGAAAATTGGGGGATTGAACGGCCACCGCCGCGAGACCGTCGAGGCCGTCGAGCGGGCCTAGATCGGTTGTGCCGTGTTCGTCGTATGGAAGTTCGATAATTTCACAGCCGGTTGGAGCCAGGTAGGTTTGGACAACGCGCCGGTAAAGAGGGTGTATGAGGCGTGAGACCGCGACCTTGGTGCGTTTGGTTGTCCGAACGGCCATCAACAGGGATTCTGCAAGCGCAGTGGAGCCGTCGTAGTGGCTTGCAGTCGCAACTTCCATGCCTAGAAGCCTGGATACCAGGGTTTGATATTCATATATCCCCTGCAGGGTTCCCTGGCTGATTTCGGGCTGGTACGGCGTATAGGAGGTGACGAATTCGGATCTGGAAGCCAGGTTCGTCACCACGGCCGGAATATAATGTTCGTACCTGCCGGCGCCCAGAAAAACATTGGAACGGGGATGGACGGCCTGCAGTGACGCCAGGGAATCCATATGACCGTTAAGCTCCCATTCGCTCAGCGGGGGAGGCAGATGGAGCGGCCCGTCCACAAGCGAATCGGCCGGAACGGTCGAAAAAAGATCATCGATCGATTCTACCCCTATAACATGGAGCATCTCCTCGATGTCTTCCGGGGTGTGTGGAAGATAGCGCATCTGTTATTCCCCTTTGAGAGACGCCACATACGCCTCTGCTGTCATAAGCGAATCGAGTTCGGAAGTATCCGTAGGCTTCAGCCTTACAAACCATCCCGCCCCGTAGGGGTCTTTATTCACTGTTTCAGGGGAATCTTCAAGAGAACTGTTGACTTCGACCACTTCCCCAGCGATCGGGAGGTAGCATTCGGACACCGCCTTCACCGATTCCACGGTTGCAAAGACTTCATTGGCTGAAAACACGGTCCCTTTTTCCGGTAGTTCGACAAAAACCACGTCCCCCAGTTGATCCTGGGCATAGTCATTGAGGCCGACCTCCACGAGGTCTCCTTCCAATTTCACCCATTCATGATCACCGGAGTAGCGGAGAGTATCCGGAAAATTCAATTCATCTATCTGCTTCGGCATGATTTTCTCCTTTCAATCCCGTTTATGCTGCTGATGCGCACACGGAGTCCTCAAAAAATTTATTCAGCGGCATTCGCGCAGTGCGAGCCGGCCTGATTGTTTCGGTGATTTGAACCGGTATCTCACGGTTCCCATTTTTGATCGTGATTTCATCGCCTGGGTGAAGTTTTCTGGATGCCCTGACAAACCCGCACGAAAGCCCCCTGGGCTTGAAGTCCCTGGGCCTGTCTGGACTGGCGATACTGTAAATTCGGCCGTCGCGGCGGTCGATTGAAGTATCTGTCACGCATGTAAGGACGGAACCTATCGTTGTCCCGTCACGGTCCACCGCCCTGGCCTGGTCGTGATCGACCTTGCGGGGATCCATTCCTACGAAAGGAAAGGTGTATTCTGAGCAATCGCAGCTTTCAAGGGCCTCCGCCCCCAGAAAATCCTTCGTGAATCCAGTACCGGCAGGGGAAAACGGCAGGGCGAACGACCATGGGTGGTTTATAAAAGGCCATGGCCCAATGTCCTGGTGCGAAAGCGGGAGCCCGGCACCCGTGCGAAGCGAGTCCCTGGCTGCGAGGCCACAGGGGGTCAAGCCGAATCCTCGGCCTGCTTTGATGAGAATTTCCCAGAGCTCCAGGGTTTTATCAGCAGAAATAAACAATTCGAAACCTATTTCCCCTGTATAGCCCGAACGGGATAGTAATATCGGTGTTCCGGTTTTGAGAGTGACTTCTGCGGCTGAATGAATCCCGGGATCGTAATTGCCCTTGAATGTAAAAAAACGCATGCCACGTAATATATCCGGTTTCTCGAATATACAGGAAAGAATCCGGGCACTGCACGGTCCCTGAATGTCGACTTTCCCCAGCCTGTCCGATAAATCGACTATCTCGACCTGGAAGTTTTTTGCACAGGCTTTCAGATGGTTTGCAACCTGTGCGCCCATCGATGCATTTACAACCACCATGAATCGCCTGGGCGAGGCCTGGTAGACTATTGCGTCATCGATGCAAAAGCCCTGTCGATCGAGAAATGCTCCGTAGACGAGTTCCCCGTCGCGCAAAGGGTTGCAACTGTTACCGGAGCAGCCGTCGAGATCTCGGGTGAAGCACCACTGGAGCAGTTCCCGTGCATTCGGCCCACTTACTGTTACTGTGGCCATGTGGCTGGTGTCGAAAAGCCCTGCCTCCCTGATTACCGAAAGATGTTCGTGCCTCGCCCCGGTCGGATACCAGAGCGGCATGGTGTAGCCCCCGAAACTTTCCATTGAAGCTCCCTGGCTCACATGCCATTCATATAACGGCGTCCTTTTCAAATCGGTTTTTTGAAAGTTCATATCCACCGCCTTCACATGCTCAGGTTTTGGAGTATTATTCCAAAGAATTTACAAAATCAGGATCGCATTTTCTGAGGGATCTGTCAATAAAAATTCATTTTGTTTGTAAATACATCAAAAAAAAGTTTTTATATGGAGGATATCGTCATTGAAGAGGTAATGGTCTGATAGATCGTTGTCAGCGGAGCGCCAGCGAAGCGGTTGTCGTTGTCGTAATCGTAATCGATATCCCCTCTTCTCTCTCGGCGTCGGGGTCGGTATCGAGGTTTTTGGAGTGTCGAAACGCAGTTTTGACCTGGTCCGCACCCGCTGGGAAGTCAGGAGTCAGGGGCTAGGAGTCAGGGGCCAGAATTCGGCGTCGGCGTCGGTATCGTCTGTTTTTCAGGTAGGGCCCTGGCTTCCGGCTGCGCCGGGGGCTTTATTCACCCGAAGCTTTGTCGTTGTCAGTGAAGCGCAAGCGAAACGGTTGTCGTTGTCGTAATCGTAATCGATATCCTTTCTTCTCTCTCGGCGTCGGTATCGGCTGTTTTCCAGGTAGTGCTTTTGGATTCCGATTCGCTAACCGCTAATAGCTAATGGCTTACAGCTGTTAACTCCTAACTCCGGATTCCGATCCGGGCAAGGGTGCTAGAGGATATATGGAACCTTAAGGTTATAGCCCTTGTACACGACAAAGGATTCTACGGACTGGACCTGTTCAATTTTTGAAACTTCCTGCGTGAAGAATTCCAGAAGGCCGAAATCTTCTTTCAGAAGAACCATCAAGATCAGATCAAACCTGCCGGTTACCACGCTCACCGATACCACCCCCTTGAGCCTGGCGAACTCCTTGCCCTTGGCGACAAGTTCCATGGTGTCCAGTTTCACGCCGATCAAGGCTGTGTGGTGCCCGGGAATGGCCTCGGGATCCACGAGACCCGCGATATCCAGGATCCCTTCCTCGACCAGTTTATTGACCCTGGCTCTTACGGTGTTTTCAGAGACCTTCAATTCATCGGCGATTTTTTTGAACGACTTCCTGCCGTCACGAAGATGCTTGCAGATGGCGATGCTGGTTTCGTCTATTTTCATGTCATCTCCTCGTGATTGTTCAACCCTGTCCCTCGGGGTCGCTGTCGGCGTCGTTATCGGAAATTGACCGGCGGCCTTTTCGACCCTGATACCGATCCCGACGCCGATAAGGCGGGGATGGTACTTTTACGAGGTCATCAACTTTCATGATGATTTGAAAAATTTTCTATTTCAGCCTTGAAGGCTGAATTCAATGAGAATCTCCTGGTCCAGGAATACAACTTTCTGACCGTGCCTGATTTTACACCTCTTTCGGTATTCGACCTGCCCGTCCACGTTTACCAATCCCTCCTCGACCGCAGCCTTGGCGGCGCCTCCGCTTCCACACAGGCCTGAAGCTTTTAAAAGTTTGATGAGCTCTATGTAATCGCTCGTGATCGTGAATGTTTCCAATACATCGCCTCGACACGGAATTCAAAAGGTTTTTATTTTTCTCACGAGATGTTCCAGGCCATTAAGTTTGATTTCATAAATTGCCTTCAGCATCAACCCCAGGTCACCGTCGGGGAAGCCTTTCTGTGAAAACCAGACCAGGTAAGCCTCGGGGAGATCGATAAGATATCTCCCTCGGTATTTGCCGAAAGGCATTTTGGTTTTTGCCAGCTTGAGCAGATAGGATGTGTCGAGTGTGACGTTCGGTGTCTCTGTCATACAGACCTCCATTTGATAAAAATAAATCTACCACGCGTCTTTTCTGGAGGCAAACAGAATGCTCTTTTCCTTTTCTCATCCATTACTAAAAATGCATTTCTTGATGGGGTGGATTGCGAACGCGGCGACGGGATCGTATTTGAATTATACAGTCGTAAATTTGGCGTCTCATCACATCTATCGCGCGAAAAATGTGATTTTTTTCACAAAATTGCACTGAATACGCACCAGGGCATCTCTTTATTCCCCATTTGCCGGGGGTAGTCCAAGCAATACGGGCTGAATTTGCGGATTTTGCGCTTTATTTCCCATTTGCCGGGGGCAGCCCCCGGTAGGAAATCCGGCGTACCCCGTGGCGGTTCAGGGCGATGACGCTGGCAAGGATCAAGATACCGCCGGCCAGAAAACGAAAGGTCAGGCCCTCGCCCATGAACAAGACTCCGAACAGGGCCGTGAACAGAACTTCGCTCATCAGGAAAAGCCCACCTTCCCAGCTTTTGCAGTAATGAAACCCCTGGTTCATCAAGAGCTGCCCAAAGATGGAAGCGACAGCGATTCCTTTTTTTGAGGGGAAATCTCGTCACCGTTCATTGGCATTTTTTAAAACAGAGCGATAAAAGGAAAGGGTTTGTTCCGCTATCGACTTCCAGCTGAAGGATTCTACTACTCGTCGCCGGGCTGCCCTGCCAAGGGAGCTTCTCAGGTCGGGATCGCTTATAATGCGATTTACCGAGGCCGCAAGATCTTCTGCAAATTTTTCCGGATCAATGGGCTCTGGATCAACGTTCGATCTGGGTTCGAAGGATACCAGGAAACCGGTTTCCCCGTTCAGGACAGCATCGGGTATGCCCCCGACATCAGAGGCAACGACCGGTGTTCCGCATGACATGGCTTCCAGGTTGATGATGCCGAAAGGCTCGTAGACCGAAGGGCACACGAATACCGCCGCATGAGAATAAAGTATTGGGAGATCGTTTTCCGGCACTGTGTCCTTGACCCATATAATCGGGTTGGGGGATTCGTCGGTAAGCCGGCCTATTGCATGTTCCACTTCTTTTTTAATCTGCTCGGTATCCGGCGTGCTTGCGCACAGGACTATCTGTACCGGGGGTTGGAACTTTCTACAGGCATTCAGGAAATGCGTTATGCCCTTCTGCCGGGTGATGCGGCTGACCATCAATACGTAAGGGATTTCCGGGTCGATGCGATACCTGCCCAACACTTCAGGCTTTCTCATCGGTTTGTAAACGGCGGTGTCCACACCGTTTGGTATGACCGTGATTCTGGCGGGTGCCACGCCGTAAAGATTTTCAACGTCTTTTTTCATGGAGCCGGATACGGCGATTATGCCATGGGCTTCGCAGTACGCGGTTCTCTCTATCCAACTCGAAACGTTGTACCCGCCCCCAAGCTGTTCCCGTTTCCAGGGCCTATGGGGTTCGAGCGAGTGGGTGGTGAGTACCAGGGGAATTGAAAGAAATTTTGCAAGAAGGCAGCCGGCGAGGTGGGTGTACCAAGTGTGGCAATGAATGATGTCGGCCTGTTGAACCATTCCTGTAAGCGATGCATCCCGATGAAGGGCGTCAAGCAGGCTGCTCATGCCGGGCTGCGAGTCATGAGCCGCAGGGCAGGGGGCCACTGCTTTAACCCGGAGGTTTTCTTCTTTGTATTCGGCGGTGCCGAAATGAAAGACATCGATGTCGTGAGAGCGGTTTTCGACCTCGGTCAGGCTGCGGGCAAGATGGGATATATGCACACCTGCACCCCCGTAGACGTTCGGCGGATATTCCTTTGTTATCAATGCAATCCTCATGGCGTTTCTCCAGTTATTCCCGCAGAAGGGGGGGGGTACGCTCGCGATTCCTGATCAAGGCTGTGGATTTGTCCCGGCCGTGTATTCTTGACTATTTCCCGCGAAAATACAAGGAGTGGTTCGGGTTTCGCCAAGGCTATGCCCGACAGGTCATCGCTTCCTTTCGCTCTTTCAATCGTTGTCAGCGAAGCGGTTGTCGTTGTCGTAATCGTAATCGATATCCCCTCGGCGTCGGTATCGGGATCGTCTGTTTTCCAGGTAGTCTCTTCCGGGTTCCGGCTGCGCCGGGGGTTTCGATGCGGGATCTTCATATTTCGTAGTCTTCCCCGATAAAGACTCGCCCCATCCTGTGGGAGCGATTTGTAATCGCGATCAAAAAATAGGCACCGAATGGCATTTATACGCAAGCTTTGGCTCTAACCCTGTAGCCTCCCGCATGAAGCACCTTCTCCCCGATGAATCCCCCGCATCGAAACCCCCGCCACAGCCTTTATTCTCCGTGATGTAAATCGTTGTCAGTGAAGCGGAAGCGGAACGGTTGTCGTTGTCGTAATCGAAATCGCTCCCAAACCAATATGCGATGCCCACGCCGATTCTTTCATTTTACGACCCCTTGTAGGCGCGGTAATGAAACCGCGCCTTGTCCGAACGGCGTCGCTTATATGACAATGGCATGGAACAGGCACCGTTCGTACCAGGGCCGGGAAAGAATCCCGACCTGCAATTCGATTACGACAACGATGAAAAGACAAATACGTAGGGTGGGCGCCGCCCACCCTGCAAACTCACGTCAAAACTTCGTTTCGACACTCCTCTACCGCCCATCTGCAATTTACCCTTCATGTTCTGTGGGAGCGGATTTTATCCGCGAAATCCTTATTGTTCGGCGTCGGTATCGGCTGTTTTTCAGGTAGTGCTTTTTTCCGTCAGTTAACGGTTCATAATTTGGCTTGCTATTTATCCAAATATCGCGTAATTTGGCTGCTATGGAAACCAAATTCATTCCCAGGGAAATAGAGGATTTCGCTTTTTCCGGTGACTGGCTGGGGGAAGGTATGCTGTTCATTGCCGGGCCCAGGCAGTGCGGAAAGACATACCTTGCCCGTAAATTCCTCGACAGGCAGGGATGCGGAGACCTTTATTTTAACTGGGATGCCGAAGGAGTCCGGCGCAGATATCGACGCAACCCCGATTTTTTTGCCGAGGAGGCGTCCCGTATACCTCAGGAAAAACCCTGGCTGGTGCTGGATGAAATCCACAAGGCTTCACGATGGAGAGGGATGGTCAAGGGCCTTTACGATCAGTATGGAAGGGATCTGCGTATCGTGGTGACCGGCAGCGCGCGCCTGGATCTTCTCCGAAGAGGAGGAGACTCACTGATCGGCCGTTACACCTTGGCCCACCTGTTTCCTTTTTCTTTGAGGGAGTGGGCCGGGGTCGACCCATCCCGTTACCCGGCGTGGCTTCACGAAGAAAAAGATTGGCTGCAGCCTGCCGAAAGCCTTGAAAGAAAGCTCCATGGTTATGTGCGGGTCCCCGAGGATGCCGCGGATGCGTATCTACGGTTCGGGCCGTTTCCGGTACCTCTCCTGGCCTCATCCGAACACAAGTCACGCAAATGGCATAAAGATTATCTCTCACTGCTGGTCCGGGACGACCTTCGGGAACTGAGTGCCGTCCGGGAGCTGGACCGAGTGGAGCATCTGGTGGAACTGCTGCCTTCGAAGGTAGGCTCACCCCTTTCACTGAGGTCATTGGGAGAAGACCTAGAGGCGAATCATTCCACGGTTCGCAACTGGCTGGAAATGTTGCGGCGCCTGTATATGGTATGGCCCGTTCCCCCCTATGCCCGGAAAATGCAGAGAGCGTTTCGGCGGGATCATAAGTGGTATTTTCTGGATTGGACCTACGCAGAAGGCGAAGGAGGCCGTTTCGAGAACATGATCGCGACCGAGCTGTACCGGTTCGTGACATCTCTCGATGACCGGGGTTGGCCGGATGTTAATTTGTGTTTCGTTAAAACTTACGATGGAAAGGAGATCGATTTCGTGCTCGTACACGAAGGCGCCCCGATCCTGGCGGTAGAGTGTAAGCTGGGCCGAGAGGTGGTCTCCCCTAACCTGCGCCGGTTCAGAGAGATGTCGGGCGGGGCCTTTCCTATCTTACAGGTTGTGGGAAAACCTGGGGTTTTTCTTCGAAAGCAAGAAGGCGAATACCTCGTGGGATACGACAGGTTCATGGTTGCCGTGTGAGCAGGGTTCATACCTTCGTGCTGTTTATAATTGCGATGGCTGCAGTGGAATGTAAAATGGCCCTATGAAAACGCCAGGCCGACGACGGCGAGGTGCCCGAAGCTGCTTTTCCGTGCCCCCGAGCCGAGCCAGGCGCTTGCTGCTCTCCTGGGCGATCAGGGCTTCGAGCCCACGTCGAACGAGCGAGGTCTTCTCCCGCACGCCGGTGAGTTCCATGGCCCTTTCCAAGGTTTCGTCATCAATGTTTATAGTGGTTCGCATGCATATCTATATGCATGATTTGGATGACCTCGTCAATGGATACAGGGATGATGCCTCTTAAAAAAAACCCATCCCGCCTTATCGGCGTCGGCGTCGGTATCGGCTGTTTCTCCCCGATGAATCCCCCGCATCGAACCCCCCTCCACAGCCTTTATTCCTCTGGAGGTAAGGTCATTGTCAGCGAAGCGGTTGTCGTTGTCGTCATCGATCTTCGTTGGTATCGATACCGGGTGGTTTTTAAGCTAATACTTTTTTAATTCCGAATACCTAAAAGCTAATGGCTAAAAGCTAACCGCTAACAGCTGATGTGGCGGCGCTACCGGGCGCTCGATTTGGCGAAGCAAATCTAATGTGTTATACTAAAGCCATGAAAAACGATAATGACTTGAGAAAAAGGGTTATAATAGAAAATGTTTCCCCGGTTGTGGACGGTGGAAGGTTCCCTGTGAAGCGCGTTACAGGAGACCGGGTGGTCGTTGAAGCAAAAATATTCGCAGACGGGCACGACGCTCTTTCCTGTGACCTACTATATAAGGATAAAGGTTCTCCGGATTGGGAGCGCTCCCCGATGGAATATCTCGGAAACGATTTATGGCGAGGAATATTCACCGTCGAGCATATCGGCACATATTTTTTCACGGTGTGCGGCTGGGTGGACAGCTTCAAAACCTGGCGTCGCGATCTTTTGAGGCGTCTTGAGGCTGACCAGGAAATATTTGTCGAACTGAAAATAGGTGCGGGGCTGGTTTCTGATGCGGCCGAAATGGCCGATGATTTGAATCGGAGATTGCTACTTGAATACGCCGAAAAGATACGAGGCTCGAGGCACGGCGGGGAAGCCGAAACCGCCGCCCTTTCAAGGGAACTCGAGCTGATTATGCGAAAATTTCCGCCACAGGATTCGGTCGTCACCGGCGGGAAAGAGTTTCCTGTGACGGTTGACCGAAAAAAAGCGCGTTTCAGCTCTTGGTATGAGGTTTTTCCCCGATCCTGCAGCGTAAAGGAAGGCCGCCACGGTACTTTGAAGGATGTGGAGGCGCGGTTGCCGTATATCGCCGGTATGGGGTTCGACGTGTTGTATCTTCCACCTGTTCATCCTATCGGGAATACACATAGAAAGGGACCCAACAACACCCCCGCCGGGGGTCCTGAGGATGTGGGAAGCCCTTGGGCGATAGGGAGCGCGGAGGGAGGTCATAAGAGCATTCATCCCCAGCTGGGAACCCTTTCCGATTTTTCCGATTTAATTCGTGCAGCGGCTGAATACGGCATCGAAACCGCCCTGGACATCGCCTTCCAGTGCTCTCCTGATCATCCTTATGTTTCCGAGCATCCGGAGTGGTTCAGGCGCAGGCCGGACGGTTCCATCCAGTATGCAGAAAATCCTCCTAAAAAATATGAGGACATTTTTCCGTTCGATTTCGAGACACCGCAAAGGATGGAATTGGCCAGGGAGCTCATATCGGTGGTGTTTTTCTGGATCGAGCAGGGTGTTCGGATTTTCCGGGTGGATAACCCTCATACAAAGCCTTTTGGGTTTTGGGAGGATTTGATTGGGAGTGTAAAAAAGGAATACCCGGAGGTTATTTTTCTCGCGGAGGCTTTCACGCGGCCTGCGGTGATGTACAGGCTTGCGAAGCTGGGTTTTACACAGTCTTATACCTATTTCGCCTGGCGGAACACGGGGGAGGAGCTGCGGGATTATTTCACCGAACTCAACCGCGGGCCGGTGTGCGATTTTTTCACACCGAATCTTTGGCCGAACACGCCGGACATTTTGACGGAATACCTGCAGACAGGTGGACGGCCCGGGTTTCTCGTGAGACTTGTCCTGGCAGCGACCCTGGGCGCCAGCTACGGAATATACGGCCCGGCTTTTGAACTCTGTGAAGACAGTGCAAAGGAGATCGGAAGCGAGGAATATCTGGATTCGGAAAAATACCAAATCAGGTGGTGGAACCTGGATGATCCACGGAGTCTCAAGGATCTTATCGCACGGGTAAACAAGATCAGAAAAGATAGTCCGGCGCTTCAGCAAAACCGTAACCTGCGTTTCCACGATGTAGACAATGATCGCCTGCTTTGTTTCAGCAAATACTCGAATGACGGCTCGGATGTGATAATGGTTGTGGTAAACTTGGACCCTCACCATTCACACTCAGGATGGGTGGATTTTTCTCCTCCCGGGTCGTCGGGACCTGGTGAAAGGCCGTTTCAAATGCACGATCTTCTCGGGGGAAGCAGGTTTTTGTGGACCATCGGAAGGAATTACATTGAACTGAACCCCGGAGTGGTTCCAGCGCATATTTTTCGAGTACGGCGGCGGATTCGCACTGAACGGGATTTCGACTATTACATGTAGGAAACATTCTTATGAACAAGACCGACGATGCCGCCACATGGTACAGGGATGCGGTTATCTATCAACTGCACGTCAAGTCTTTCAGGGATGCCGACGGAGATGGGATCGGAGATTTTCGGGGGCTGACGGAAAAGCTGGATTATCTGCAGGATTTAGGGGTTACTGTTCTGTGGCTTCTTCCTTTCTGCCCTTCGCCGCTCAAGGATGACGGGTACGATATTTCAGACTACCGGGGAATACACCCATCATACGGTACGCTGACAGAATTCAAGAATTTTTTGAGAAGTGCTCACAAGCGGGGACTTAAGGTGATTACCGAGCTGGTGGTTAACCACACTTCCGATCAACACCCGTGGTTTCAGCGGGCCCGGCGAGCTAAACGCGGTTCGGTTCACCGCAATTTTTACGTGTGGAGTGATTCTCCGGAAAGATACAGCGATGCACGAATAATATTTCAGGATTTTGAACCGTCCAACTGGACATGGGACCCTGTCGCCGGTAGTTACTATTGGCACAGATTTTATTCTCATCAGCCGGACCTGAATTTCGACAACCGCAGGGTGCAGGAGGCGATTCTGCGTGTACTGGATTTCTGGTTCGGCCTGGGTGTGGATGGTCTGAGGCTGGATGCGGTGCCCTATCTTTTCGAGAGGGATAATACGAATTGCGAAAACCTTCCGGAAACCCATGATTTTCTAAAAAAGTTACGGCGGCATGTGGATGCCAGGTTCGAAAACAGGATGATCCTGGGAGAAGCGAACCAGTGGCCGGAAGACGCGGCGGCCTATTTCGGAGAAGGCGATGAATGTAATATGGTCTTCCATTTTCCGCTGATGCCGAGGTTGTTCATGGCGCTTCACATGGAGGATCGCTTCCCGGTAGTGGACATACTCGACCAGACGCCGGCAATACCGGACAGCTGCCAGTGGGCTGTTTTCCTGCGGAATCACGACGAGTTGACGTTGGAAATGGTCACCGATGAAGAGCGCGACTACATGTACCGGGTTTATGCAAGAGAACCTAGAATGCGTATCAATTTGGGGATCAGGAGGCGCCTCGCCCCGCTTCTAGGAAATCATCGGCGCAGGATGGAATTGATGAACGGGCTTCTTCTTTCCCTCCCCGGGACCCCCGTGATTTATTACGGTGATGAAATCGCGATGGGGGACAATGTTTTCCTGGGGGACCGGGACGGTGTTCGGACGCCCATGCAATGGAGTCCGGACCGGAATGCCGGGTTTTCTTCGACAAATCCCCAGACCCTGTTTCTGCCGGTGATCATAGATCCGGAGTATCACTATGAGGTGGTGAATGTTGAATCCCGCCTGAACAATCGGTATTCGTTTCTGTGGTGGATGAAGCGGATAATCGCACTCAGGAGGCGTTTCCAGGCCTTCGGAAGGGGGGATATGCACTTTCTCGAGCCGAGAAACAGGCACATCCTGGCCTTTATCCGGAGCCTGGGAAACGAGAAAATTCTCGTGACAGCCAACCTTTCAAGATTTACCCAGCATGTGGAGTTGGATCTTTCACAATACCAGGGTTCGGTGCCGGTGGAGGTTTTCGGAGGTGTGGGGTTTCCCGAAATAACAGCCCATCCGTATGCTTTGACGATGGGGCCTCATTCCTTTTACTGGTTTTCTCTCACCAGTGGGGTCGGCCGAGAAGGCACCGTTCCAGGTGAAACGGACGATATACCCGTCCTTGAACCGGTTGGAACCTGGAAAACGTTGCTTGAAGGCGATTGCGGAGACGATTTTTCAGCCATTTTAGCACGATACCTGCCGGGTTGCAGGTGGTTCGGGGGGAAGGCGCGCATTATCAAGTATGTCAGGATTTCAGAGACTTTCCCACTGACCGGCAGGGATTTCCAGGGGCTCCTGATTTTTGCGGATGTTTTTTACATGACCGGGGAAAGCGAACGTTACGTGGTTCCTTTGGGATATGCATCAGGCGAAAAAGCCCGGGAAATTTTCGATGACAGGCGCACGGCTGTCATCGCCCGGCTGAAGGGGAAGGTGCCCGGAGATCAGATCGTGTATGAAGCGTCATGCGATGTGGATTTTTTCAGGTGGTTGTTGAAGTTGGTGTTCCAACGCGGAAGGAAGCGCGGCGGCTCCGGATCGTTGAGTGGTTTACCTATAGGGATAGGAAACGGTGATAAAAATCTGGAGAATTTCCCGGGATTTTCTTTGATGGGTGTCGAGCAGAGCAACACATCGGCGGTTTTCGACGAGAGGTTCGTGTTGAAGCTTGTGCGTAAACTTGAGGATGATGTGAACCCGGAGCTGGAAATCGGTCGTTTTTTAACAGGGAAACACTTCGGCAATACGCCGCCCGTGAAGGGGGCCGTCGAGTACCGGGCAGGGAAACGCGCGCCGATGACAGTCGCGGTACTTCATGGTTTTGTGCCTAATCTCGGCGATGCCTGGCAACATGCCATGGATCATCTCGGCAGGTATTACGAAAACATTCTGGCCGAACGACCCGAAAAGCCTGATACCTTGGGTATCTCATTCGAAAAGGCCGCTTTCCCCCCTGAAGCTGAAATTTTCCTGGGCGAGTATCTGGATTCGGCCAAGCTCATCGGTTTACGCACCGGTGAGCTGCACAAGACTCTTGCATCAGATTATACCGTGCGCGATTTTTCTCCTGAGCCTTTCAGCATTCTTTACCAGCGTTCCCTCTACCAGTCGCTGAGGACTCTGATTGTCCAGACTTTGAAGCTTTTGAAGGAGCATGAACCGGTTTTTTCAACGCCACTTTCCGAAGCCGTTGACAGGGTTATTGCAGCGGAGAAGAACTTGCTCCAGGTGGCGAGACGCGTTGTGGGCAGCAAGATCGACGCTGTCAGGATACGCTGTCACGGTGATTTTCACCTGGGGCAGGTGCTCTACACCGGAAAGGATTTTGTTATCATAGACTTTGAAGGAGAGCCTGCAAGACCGGTGAGCGAACGCCGCATCAAGCGATCGCCGTTAAGGGATGTCGCCGGAATGCTGCGCTCATTCGATTACGCCGCTCATGTAGCGCTGCTGAATTGGCGGGAGAGGGGCCTGCTATCCGATGGTGATCATCTTTACCTTGAATCATGGGCCGGATACTGGAGCAAAAGCGCCGGTGCTGCGTTTATATGCGGATACAAGACTTCTACGGAAGGCACCCGCCTTTTGCCGGCCGACACGGCCCGTTTGAAAGACCTGCTGGATTTTTATGTTCTCGATAAGGCCGTGTATGAGCTGGGGTATGAATTGAACAACCGGCCGGAGTGGGCTGGTATACCAATCGGTGGCATAATTGAAATAATTGAAGAATCCGGAAAGGATTGATTGCGCATGAAAGAAGAAACCGGACGAAATATGAAAAAGGCCGGGGGAAAAATTTACGATAAATCGCTGTTGAGCGACCAGGACGTTTATCTTTTCAATGAAGGCTCACATTTCAGGGCTTATGAAAAACTTGGGGCCCATCCGATGAAACACGGGGGCGACCAGGGCGTCTTTTTCGGGGTATGGGCTCCCAACGCGCAAGAAGTTTCTGTGATAGGGTCGTTCAACGAGTGGAAAAAAGACGTGAACCACTTACGCCTGAAAGGCGAATCCGGTATGTGGGAGGGATTCATCGCCGGGGCTGGGGTAGGTGATTGTTATAAATATCATGTCCGCAGCCAACACGATGGTTATACCGCGGACAAGGCGGATCCATTCGCTTTTTACAGCGAAAAATCACCCCTTACAGGTTCCGTGGTGTGGGATTTGAGCTATCGCTGGGAAGACGAAGAATGGATGTCCCACGCCGAAGATAGGTTCAATCCCCGGAAAGCCATAGCCATATACGAAGTGCACGCCGGCTCATGGATGCGGCACCAGGAGGACGGCCGTCCGTTCAGTTACCGGGAACTTGCCGAATTTTTGCCTGATTATGTGGTCGAAATGGGTTTTACACATGTTGAGTTTTTACCGGTAATGGAGCATCCCTTTTACGGATCGTGGGGTTACCAGTGCCTGGGATATTTTTCCCCCACCAGCCGGTACGGCACACCCCAGGATTTCATGTACCTGGTGGATTGCCTCCACCGCCGGGGGATCGGCGTGATTCTCGACTGGGTTCCTTCTCATTTTCCGACAGACGAGCACGGACTTGGATATTTCGACGGCACCCATCTTTATGAACATTCCGATCCCCGCCAGGGCATTCATCCGGACTGGGACAGCTTTATTTTCAATTACGGCCGCAACGAAGTGCGCAGCTTCCTGATGAGCAGCGCATTTTTCTGGCTCGATAAGTACCATGCCGACGGCCTGAGGGTGGATGCGGTCGCTTCAATGCTTTACCTGGACTATTCCCGTAAGGACGGGGAATGGATCCCCAACCGTTTCGGAAGTAATGAGAACCTGGAAGCGATTGATTTCATCAGGCGGTTCAACAGAGAAGTCTACGCCGCCTTTCCGGGGGTGCAGACGGTCGCCGAGGAAAGCACATCGTGGCCCATGGTATCGAGACCCACGTATATCGGGGGGCTCGGTTTCGGGATGAAATGGGACATGGGCTGGATGCACGACACGCTGTCCTACATGTCGCTTGATCCGATTCACCGGACCTATCATCACGATAAGCTGACATTCCGGATGCTCTATGCATTTCACGAAAATTTCGTGCTTTCCCTCTCACACGACGAAGTGGTCCACGGAAAGGGGTCGCTTCTTAGAAAAATGCCGGGAGATGACTGGCGGAAGTTTGCAAACCTGAGGCTTCTTTTCGCCTGGATGTACGCCCAGCCGGGGAAGAAATTGGTATTCATGGGGGGGGAATTCGGCCAGTGGAGCGAATGGTGGCATGAAAGGGGGCTTGATTGGGATCTCACCGCACAGCCTTTACACCACGGGCTTAAAAGGTGGGTGGCCGATTTGAACCGTTCCTACAGAAAGGAACCGGCGCTGCACCGGGGAGATTTCGATCCGGCGGGTTTTTCATGGATCGACTGCAATGATTCCGCTCAGAGCGTCATCAGTTTGATGAGGAAGGATCCTTTAGATGGCGACACCGTTCTGGTCGTGTTGAATTTTACGCCCTTGCCCAGGCATAATTACCGGTTGGGGTGTCCGGGCGGCGGGTTCTGGATGGAAGTCTTAAACGGCGATGCCACCGAATACGGCGGAAGCGGTCATGGGAACATCGGTGGTGTCGAAGCCGCCCCCGTTCCGTTTCATGGTTTGACGCATTCGCTGTCCTTGACGGTTCCACCTCTTGCTGCGGTGTTTTTAAAGCGTAGGGAAATTTGAGCCGAGTTTGAACAAACGAATATTTACGGTCAAGGAGAAAAAAATGGCCAAAGTTTTTCAGTTTATGTCGAGTGCTTCGCTGGAGATGTTGACCGGCCGGACAGCTTCCAATGTAGCAGAACTTGAAGAAATGATTGCAACCTGTTCGGAATCTTCGGTTTTTTATCATACGTTTTCAGCCTTGCTGAAAATGCGTGAGGCCCAGGCTCCTTACAACAGCGATTTTTCCGCATGGGTGGCGGAAAACCTTCATGCCCCGGCTCTGGCGGAAAAACTGACGGCCGTGGATTTTTCCGAATACCGCACCGTGGAGGGGTTGCGCGACAGGCTGATGAAAATAATACGGACCTACAGGGAAGAGCAGATCGAAGGTTCGGAGAGATCCAGCTATGAGCCTTTTTACCTCCATGACGTTCAACGGTTTGTATATTTGACCGACAAATTCGCTTATGATCTTGCTTCCTTCCGGGAGCTTTTACCTACGATCAGTATTTACTCGGTGTACTTTCATTTCATAGAATCGCGCCTTTCGGCGAACCTGGACTGTAATGATTTCTCGGAATGGATTGAGGAAGCCCTCGGTCTTCACGATCTGGCTTCAAAAATCCGGAAAATCGATATCAGCATTTATACGATTGAAGGACTCAGGGAGAGAATCATAGATATTGTTGATGATTATTTGGGGAAAGCGCCTGCGGAAGATGCCCGCAGCGGAGGGAAATCTTGATGAGCGAAGCCAAACTTATGGATTACCGTGAAGTTGTCGGGCCGGATATCGTGGAGGAATTGATGGTTCTGGCGGCCCATGTGGGAGAACGTTCAATAAAGATGGTGAATTCCACCAAGGTGGGCGGAGGGGTGGCTGAAATGCTGCACCGCACTGTTCCCTTGCTGAATGAACTCGGCATCACGACCACATGGGATGTAATAGAGGGCGATGAACCGTTTTTCGAAATAACGAAGGCCTTTCATAATTCATTACAGGGAAAGGAAAGTCATTTCACCAAGAAGGATTTCGACACATATCTCGAATATAACAGGGCGAATTTTGAGCGCATGAGCTTCGATGAAGATTTGATCGTGATCCACGACCCCCAGCCGGCGGCCATGATTAGTCTCATGGACCATAGGAAAAACAGCTGGGTTTGGCGTTGTCATATCGATATGTCACACCCTGACCGGGAGCTTTGGAAGTTCCTCCGGCCTTATGTCGAGCGGTACGACGCTGCGATTTTTTCATCCGCGTTGTTTTCCCCGGTCCTTTCGATACCGCAGTACCGTTTTTTCCCGGCCATAGATCCGTTGGCCGATAAAAACAGAGACCTGGATGATGATTATGTCAGCTCGGTGTTTGAAAAATACGGGATCCCAAGGGACAAACCGATTGTGACCCAGGTGTCGCGATACGATCCCTGGAAGGATCCAGTCGGCGTCGTCCAGGCATTCAAGTTGGCGCGCCGCTACACGGACTGCCGCTTGTTGCTGGTAGGAGACAAGGCGGCGGATGATCCCGAATCCGACACCATCCTGGAAATGGTTAGAAAGGAGGCCGGGGATGATCCGGACATCCATATCCTGATATTCAGCCCTTCTATATCCACCGAGATAAATGCATTCCAAAGAGGCTCGGATGTGGTGCTTCAGAAGTCTCTTCGTGAAGGCTTTGCGCTCACGGTTTCGGAGGCCTTGTGGAAGGAACGTCCGGTGGTCGGAGGATCGGTTGGCGGCATTCCGGTGCAAATCATCAACGGGCAAACCGGAGTGCTGGTCCATTCGGTGGAGGGGGCGAGCCTGGCTATTCGCACCCTTTTAGGTCGGCCATCTTATGCAGAGGAACTTGCGGAGAACGGCCGGCAGCGGGTCAAGGATGAGTTTTTGGTAACAAAAAGTTTGAAAAGATATTTACTTTTATGTCTCGCACTCGATCGAAAAGGGTTCGAGACCACTTTTCTGGAGTAATTATAAATGGAATTACTTAATTCTAATTTTGATATTGATCTTTTTTTCGAGCGTTTATATGAATCAAAAAATAATGCGCTTATACTGGACTATGACGGGACACTTGCACCTTTTAATGAAAATCCGGCAAAGGCATTCCCGTACAAGGGTGTAACCGATTTGCTGGACGACTTGATGGAGATACCCGGGCTTCGGGTGGTTATCGTTACCGGGCGTTGGATCAAGAGTCTTCAGCCTTTGCTGAAATTACGCAGGCAGCCTGAAATCTGGGGATCGCACGGAATCGAACGATTGATGCCCGACGGATCTTACGAAGTGGTGCCGGTGGAGGAGGAAACACTCGAAGGCCTGGTGGCGGCGGACGAGTGGGTCGATTCGGCCGGGTTCAAAGGCAGGGTGGAACGAAAACCCGGTTCTGTGGCTCTTCACTGGAGAGGTGTCGATGAGACATTACAGCGACAAATCGAAAGCGCCGTTCGTGAAAAGTGGGATTTGATGGCTCAGGCCTGGAACCTGGAACTTAGAGAATTCGATGGTGGACTTGAATTAAGGACACCGGGCCGTGACAAAGGAGATGCGGTGAATACTATTTGCCGTGAGATCGGCTCCGGAGCGCAGGTTGCCTATTTTGGTGATGATTTTACAGATGAGGATGGATTCCAGGCATTGAAGGGCAGGGGGCTCTGTGTTCTTGTACGCGAGAGATTGAGAGCCACGGCGGCGGATATGTGGCTGAAACCCCCTGCAGAATTGCTCGGCTTTCTCAAGAAGTGGATTCGCCCAAAAAGCTTCTAGCTATCAGCTTTTAGCTATCAGCTGTTAGCTGTTAGCTGGAATAGGTAAAACAAAATTTGATTTTGGCTCTCCAGGGCGGATAAAATAAGAGTGGGGTAGGAGTGTCAAAACGCAATTTTGACGCCGTCATGGATGTGACTTTACGAGTCATCAAACTTGATGAAACCGTAAAAAGTAGCATCCCTGCCTTATCGGCGTCGGGATCGGTATCGGGGTCGAAAAGGCCGCCGATCAACGTCCGATACCGATGCCGATAGCGACCCCGACCCCGAGGGACATCGTTGTTTTGACTTTTTACGAGTCATCAAACTTCAGGAGAAAAAATGAGTGACTTAGTAATCGTTTCTAACAGAGGACCTTTCAGTTTCACCGATAAACTGCTGGAAAATGCTGAAAACATGCTTGAATCCGGAGACACCAGCGGACGGCCGATATTTGGTGAAGGCGGTCTGGTTAGGGCGATGGCCGGACTGCTGAGAGGCGGTTCCTGGACACCCACGTGGATAGGGGCATCAATGGGAGAGCGCGATATAGAGGTCGCCAGGGGATACTATACCGAACTGTTCAACAAGATGGAAAGCTCCGGCTTCGCTCCGGAGTTGTTCCCGTATATCCGAATAGAACCCGACAGCAGGATGCATTTCCTTTACGGGGATTTTGATTTTTTCATGCGTTTCGTGTTTTTCGACACCCGCCATATGCATAGTTACTACAGTAAGTTCGCAAATGGGTTTTTATGGCCCTTGTTGCACCTGACAAGATCCCCCGCTTTCTACAAGCAGTGCCGCACATTTCCGAGACCCTATTTTGAGAAAAACGACTTCGTACAATACACCAGCAGTAATGTGACGTTTGCGAATGTTGTCGTAAACGAAATCCGCAAAAGCGGCGAACTGATGAAGGAAGGTGACAACATCGTCGTTTGGAACCAGGATTACCATCTGATGGAAATCGCCGAGGTGTTCAAGGCGCTTCTAAGGGAGGAAGGGTTTTCAAAGGAGAAAACAGAACGTATACATCTTGGACAGTTTCTACATACGCCGTTCTTCAATATCCACGATATCCAGGGCCTGATCCGCGAGGACAAACGCATGCGGGTCAAGGAGCAGGTTTTCGAGCCTTTCGGAGAGAGTATCGAAAGTGCTCTTCAACGGTTGACATGGGGATTGCTGAACAACGATTTCATCGGTTTTCATACCAAGGAATACTGCGATAATTATCTGCAGGCTCTCCAGGAATGGTTCCCTGTCGATATACGCATGAACGACCGTTTTTATGAAATCAGGCTCAGGGATCGAATCACAACCGTGGGCTCCTTCCCGATAGGGCTTGACGTTGACGGCATTCTTGACGAAGTAGGCCCCGATGTATCGCTGGATTATACTTTTGACGGCCGGGGTTTGAACGACTGCATTCAAAGAGATAAAGCGGAAGGAAAGATTGTTTTCGGCGGCCTTGAACGGTGCGACTACACCAAAGGCCTGCTTGAACGGCTCGGGATTTTTGCCCATGCTTTGAAAGGTCTCCAGAGCAGGGGGAAGGATGCAAGGCTTTACCAGATAAGCGCTCCCAGCCGATCGGACAACCCGGATTATCAATATTTGAACCAGGCCCTTGCCGATGAAGTGGAGAAGGTGAATGAAAGGTTGGGGGTGGAAGCGGTGATACATTTGAATAAGGGCGTGAATCCGCCCCAAAATTACCGTTTCATGAAGAATGTTGACGCAATGCTTGTGACCCCTCTGGAAGATGGAATGAATCTTGTGGCCTTCGAGTTCATACTGTCTCAGAAATACCGACCGGTTAGAAGCCGGGGAGTGTTGGTCATAAGTACGAGTGGTGCTTCCCGGGTTCTTAAAGAAATGGGTTTCGATGAGGCCCACGGGGTCGTGTACGTCAATGCGATGCGCCCGAAAAACGCCGGTGAAAAGATAGTCGAAATATTGCAGAAAGGGATGGGCGTCTCCGACCAACTGATAGAATACGTTGAAAGGGAACGCAGGGTGGATGATTGGGCGGAAAAAAACATCGAGGCGATCCTGGAAAGCAGAAAAAGGAGCTGATATGGCGGGATCGGGATTGTCTGTTTTTGGAGTGTCGAAACGCAGTTTTGACCTGGTCCGCACCCGCTGGGAAGTCAGGGGCCAGGGGCTAGGAGTCAGAATTCGGCGTCGGCGTCGGTATCGGGACCGGTATCGTCTGTTTTTAAGGTAGTGCCTTTTTCCGCTGGCTAATAGCTAAAAGCTGACGGCTAATGGCTGGTAGCTTCGGATGTCGGCTGCGCCGGGGGTTTCGATGCGGGAGCTCACTCGTTGTCAGCGGAGCGCAAGCGAAGCGGTTGTCGTTGTCGTAATCGTAATCGATCGGCGTCGGTCTCGGCATCGGGATCTTATGGCGTGGTTTTCCAGGTCACCCCGGCGGGCGGGGATCAGTCTTCGCTTCTTTTCACAAGCAATATCATCGCAATTGTTTGGCCCGCCGAAAGGAGGATGAAGTAGGGCAGCCATAATGGTAATCCCAATAAAAGGGGAGAGGAGAGGCCCCAGGCCCAGAAGTCAATCGAAAGTACAAAAATTCCTGAAAAAATATAGAAAAAAGGATTTTTAATGAACACAGGAACCCGCAATCGAAAAATTCCTTCGCGCCTTAGCAATATCAGTTGGGGAATCATATATCCGCCGAAAGAAACCGCTGCAACCCATACGATGGGGAGAAAAGGGCCGGCCGGGATCAAGTCCAGATAGAATGCGGCAACGGCCGACTCTCCTGCAATGATGGATACGACTGCTGAAATTGCAAACCTACGGTTCAGGTAAAGCCCGAAGATTACTGTGGGAAAAAGTACCGCAAGGCCGGTGAAAGTCTGGGTTGCAATCTGCAGAATGGTGGCCGGCGGTTTGAGAGCCAGGGCAAGGCCTGCGGCGCTCAGGAGCAGCACAACCATTCTTCCTTGAGCGGCTTGCCTGTTTTCCGCGCCTTTCTTTTTTGGGATAATGTCCCTGGTTATTATTGAACTCAGGGTCAGCAGCTGAGAGTCCATTGTAGACATCAAGGCCCCTAGGCCGGCAGCCATGACAAGGGCTGCCATCGCATCTCCTGAAATGGAAGATATGACGAGCGGAAGGATCCTGTCCGCTTCCTTGCCTGCCAGCGCTGGAAACGAGAGCCTGCCCATCATCCCGATGACCACGGGCAGAAAAAAAACAACGGTGCAAACCAGCGGGTAGAATATCATGCCTACGGCTATCACGCGGCTGTTCCCTGCTGCATAGAAGCGTTGAAAAAGCTGGGGAAACATGGGGTCGCACAGGAACCACAGCATCATATAACTGAACCATATCCCTACGGTGTACATTCCTTCGCCGCCCGGCCTTGAAAAAAGCTCAGGGCGCGAGGCTAAAATTTTGTTCCCGGCGGTGATAAAGCCGCCATGATGATCGGCCACCAGCCAGAACGAAACGATTAAGAGCGCCACCATCAAAATTCCCTGGAAAACATCCGTCCAGGCAACCGCCCGCATTCCTCCCCTGAGAGTGTAAAGAGTTATGACTCCGGTCACAAGCACCGCTCCCCAACGGTAAGGCAGGCCTACAAGGGATTCGAGAACATAACCGGCCGCCATGGGCTGCAGAGCAAGGTAGGGCAGCGTGAACACGATCATCACCGAAGCGAAAAGGAATGCAACGATTTTATCCTGGTAAAGGTGTTTTATCAGCTCAGGCGGGGTGACGAGGTTCAACGCCCGGCCGATATGACTGATTTTACGGCCCAATATCCAGAAGGTTAAAGCCATGAACCCGGTTCCGAACCCCATGATAGGAAAAAATGCGAAGCCGTCCCGGTAGCCCGCACCCGAAGCGCCGAAAACTGTGAAAGCAGAAAAATTTGTGGCCACCATTGTTCCTAGGAGCACGAAAGTACCGAGTGCCCTGTCGGCAAGAAAATAGGATTCCGGCGTTGCGCGCCATTGCTTTCTTGCCATAAGTCCTATCGTCATGACCATGGCAAAGTATCCCGTGAGCACCGCGATTTTGACCGCCATTAAAAACTCCTGTAAAAAAACGCCATCCCGAAGGTCGGGATGGCGTTCGCCTGTTTCATAACCCTTTTTTGTTCAGCTTGTTGTGTTCTTTCTTTTAGTCGAATTCAACGCACCGGTCAAGACCCGGATATTTAACCAAAGGTGAAGCCCAGGGGTAGTTCTTTTTCACTGGTTCCCTCCGGCACCCAAGAAAGGTCTGTGATCGTGTACGTGGGTTCGAGAGTGCGAAATATGGGCAAAACCCTCATCCCTATTTCCGGTTCGCCCACTGAAAGGTAACTCATCAAGATCGTCGACACCCCTTCGAATTCGATGTTTATAAAACGGATAGGGGTATCGAGGGTGTTAAAAGCCCCGGAACGTTCACATACCATGAACGTGTGAATAACTGCGGTTTCCCTGCATGTCGAAGTCAGATCCACCGGAGTCGTCCTGAACAGGCAGTCCGGGCAGTGTATGCGGAATGGCAGGTACAACGTGCCAGGAAAATCACACGATGGATTGTCACATCGGGAGCCGAAAATTTTTCCCTTGGCGAGATTTTCGAAGAAAACCGCTTCACCTCCATAGGTATGGATGTATATCATCTCGCGGGGGTTGGTCACGCCCACGAGCCGCCATCCTTCGTCCGCGTGCCGGATGGGCATGTTGGGCGTGATATGATGAAAATCACCTTTGATCTTGTATTTGCCGCTCTGAACTTTTACGGTTCCGAAGATACTCATGCTTCAACCTCCTTTCCTTCACGCGTCCTCTTTGAGCAGGTGATCGGGATCCATCAGGATCGTGGCCGTCACGTGGGAGCCAACACCCGCGTGGCTTATCGCTATCCCCCTGGCGGCACCGCCTACTTGAAGGTTTTCCCAGTCTGCCGGTTTTTCACGGCCGAACGCTTTCCACAGTTCAGGATCCCCGTGAATTTCTCCCCATCGGTTCCAGAGGTGCGAGGCTATTTCGAAGGTTTGCATGATTCCGGTCGCCCCGACCGCATGCATGCAGCCGATGAGACCCCCGGAAAGGTTTGATGGAAGCCTCCCGGGAAGACCGGTATGTGGGTTTGTGTGGTAACAATCTCCAGATTCGACATAATCACGCCCATAACCATAAGGTCTGAATCCGAGATCTTCGTAGGTCTGTACATCGCTTATGGTGAAGGCATCATGAAGCTCGGCAACGTCGAAGTCTTCGGTCGGGTCGGTGATACCGGTCATCCGGTATGCATAGTATGCTGCCATCCTGGCGGCAAGAAAGCCGGTGAAGCCCGGATATCTTTCCCCGCCCGGGAATTTTTCGGCCAGGTCCGCATACTGATCGGCTGTTTCATGCGGAAGAAGGGGTATTTCCATTGAACGCCTGCATGCGGGACGCAGTGTATGGGAGCCTGCCGTGACCCATATACGGAGCGGCTTGTTTTTTGTGTTTTTGGTAAGTTCCATGGCGGTGTCCTCATCGCAAATCACCGCGCATGCAGCACCGACGCTCATCAGGCAGCAGTCGAGCGCCCTGAGTGGATATGCCACAACCGGCGAAGCCAACACGTCTTCGACAGTGATCTTCATCGGGGCCTGTGCGAACGGGTTGTGGCGCGCGTAGCCGTGATGTTTCACGGAGATTTCGGCGAGGGTGCGGCGGAATGATTCCTCCTGTTTTCCGAATACCTGCCAGTATTTTTGTGCCATCACTGCATAGTAACCAGTGTAAATATGGCCCAGGGGTGTTTCCCAGTCCTTGTCGGCTGCACAGGATATCAGATGGTTGCCTTCATCGGTGGGAACCTCGTCCATTCTTTCCCAGCCCATCGCAAGGGCACAGTCCGAATAGCCGGAGGCCACGGCTTTGACTGCTTCCCAAAGCGTAGACCCGCCGGTAGCGCCCCCGGTCTTGATGCCTATGTTGCCCAGGGGGTCGAGGCCAAGCCTGTCGTGTATCACTGCTTCCCCGAGAAGCTGATCGCCGAAATGATCGGCGAAGTGTCCGTAATATGCTGTGTGGATGTAACGCTTCAGATCCGCCGGTGATTTGTCGATCAATCGCGCCGCCATGGTCAGCGCGTCGATGCAGAGCTCTTCGGTGCGCTTTTCCGGAATCGCTCTGTCGAATTTGGATTGACCGGCGGTAACAAGATATACCGGCCGCAAAAATTTGGGTATTCTTAATTGCCGTTCACTGAAGGTAATCATAGCACTCTCTCCTTTCTGAAAGGATACAGTTTATATCTCCGGGCTGACCGGCGGAGACGGCGAGAATATTTTGTATTTGTTAAGTATCGCGTATAAGTTAATGTTTACCATTTGTCAATATTTATTGTATAAAGAATCTTCCACATTAACGATATATCGACATGATCGGGCAGTATAAATCAGTTGACAGGGGAACCTACATTAATCTATGGTAAATGCAACTCACCGTTATCAGGCATAGGAGGGACCATGGACTTCAGCCTTTCGATGGAGCAGGACATCCTGCGCAACTCGGTGCGGGAATTCGCTGAGCGGGAAATCAAGCCTGTAGCGGCGGATCTGGATGAACGGGGAGTTTTTTCATATGATACGATGAAAAAGATGGCTGATCTCGGACTTTTCGGAATGTTCGTCGCCGATGGGTACCAAGGCCAGGGGATGGACTACCTGTCTTACATCATCGCCACCGAAGAAATCGCCCGGGTGGATGGGTCTCATGCAGCCACTGTTGCGGCGGGCAACTCGCTTGGTATAGGCCCTCTCTATTATTTCGGAAACGAGGAGCAGAAACAGAAATATCTCCCCGCGTTATGCAGGGGTGAAGCCCTATGGGGTTTCGGTCTGACAGAGCCCAATGCAGGCTCGGATGCCTCAAGCTCCCGTACTACGGCGGTGATGGACGGCGGCCAATGGGTCATCAACGGCAGTAAAATTTTCATCACCAATGCTTCGACGAAAATCACCAGTGGTGTAACCGTTCTTTGCAGAACAGGAACCAGAGCCGACGGTCGTCCGGAGCTTTCGTGCATCCTGGTGGAGGCGGACAACCCGGGATTCGAAGCGCGCGAAATGCATGGCAAGATGATGTGGCGGGCGTCCAACACCAGCGAGCTTTATTTCGATGATTGCCGCGTGCCTCTTGAAAATCTCTTGGGGCCTAGAGGGCAGGGATTTCACCAGATGATGCAGACGCTGGACGGGGGGAGGCTTTCGATCGGCGCAATGGGTTTGGGGGGTGCACAGGGTTGTTTTGATCTCGCGCTGAAATACTCGCAGGAGCGGGTTCAGTTTGGAAGGCCGATCGGGCGATTTCAGGTGAACGCGTTTAGGCTTTCGGACATGGCAATGGAGATAGAATGTGCGAGGTTGATCCTATACAAAGCGTGTTGGCTTCGGGACAATGAGAAGCCCTTTTCCAAAGAGGCGGCGATGGCAAAGCTTTATTGTTCGGAGGTCATGCATCGTTGCGCGAATTACGCGGTTCAGCTTCACGGTGGTTACGGCCTGATGAAGGAATACGCTGTGGAGCGTTTTTACCGTGATCAGAAACTCCTTGAAATAGGGGAAGGAACCAGCGAAGTACAACGCATCGTGATCGCGAGGTTGATCGGAGCAATGTAATTTTTGGCGACGGGAATTTTGATGACACTCAAAAAGTCGGATATCGTCGAGAGCGTCAGAGATAGTGTACGGATTTACATGCGCACCCGTCATGCACAAAAATTTCTTTTCCCTGAAATGAAATACGAGCCGCTCGGTCTTGACCGTGCGGCTCGTATAGTAGAAGCCTTGTTCGATTTGATGAAAGGCGCGCTCGTAAGAGGGGAAGATGTAAAGATCGCCGGTTTTGGAAAGTTTTATGTCCGCTTCAAATGGGCGCGAAAAGGTAGAAACCCTGCGACCGGCAAAGCAATGACGTTAAAACCCCGACGTGTCGTTCTCTTCAAGCCTTCCCCGAAACTGAAAGAAAAAATCAAGGCCTGATTCCGACTACCTGCGTTTGTCTATTTCAGCAAAGCGCCTCGGCGTTTTCATGAAAACCGACCGCTTAGACCTTTTCAATAGCGATTTTCCCGTCACGAACTCCCACCACCACGTTGTCTCCTTCACTGATGGATCCATCGAGGATTTTCATCGCCAGCGGATCCTGGATCAGGTGCTGAATCGTCCGCTTCAAGGGGCGGGCGCCGTAATTAGGGTCGAAGCCCACTTTAGCGAGAAGTTCACCGGCTTCATCAGTCAACGAAAGGCTTATCTTGCTGGGCTCAAGACGTTTTGCCAGGAGATCCACCTGTATCTTTACAATCTTTTTGATTTCTTCTGTTCCAAGAGATTTGAAAAGCACGATTTCATCGACCCTGTTCAAAAACTCCGGTTTGAAGGTGGCTCTTAAAGCTTCGAGAACTTTGCTTTCCATTTCTTTTTCGTCGCGACCGCTCAATTCCTGTATCCACTGGCTGCCGACATTGGATGTCATGATCAGCACGGTATTTTTGAAGTCAACAGTGCGGCCTTTGCCGTCTGTCATCCGCCCGTCGTCCAGGATCTGGAGCAGAGCATTGAAAACATCCGGATGAGCTTTTTCGATTTCATCGAAGAGCACAACAGAGTAAGGGTGGCGCCTTACCGCTTCGGTCAGATAACCACCCTCTTCGTAGCCTACATATCCAGGAGGTGCACCGATCAAGCGGGCGACCGAGTGTTTTTCCATGTATTCGCTCATATCCACCCGGACAATATATTGTTCATCGTCGAATAAAAATTCGGCGAGCGCCCTTGCCAGTTCGGTTTTTCCCACACCCGTCGGCCCCATGAAAATGAAGGAGCCTATCGGCCGCTGTGGGTCCTGAAGGCCGGAACGGGCCCGCCTCACCGCATTTGAAACCGCTATGATTGCGTTGTCCTGTCCGATCACCCTCATTCCCAACCGGTCTTCCATTTTAAGGAGTTTTTCGCGTTCTCCTTCCATCATCCTGGATACCGGAATCCCTGTCCATTTGGCCACAACCTCGGCAACGTCTTCACCGTCGACCTCTTCCTTGAGCATCCTGTTTTCCGCCTGGAGTTCGGAAAGCCCGGCATTATGCTCCTCCAGCTCCTTTTCAAGCTGTATGAGCGTCCCGTATTTCAACTCCGCTGCACGGGACAGGTCGCCCTGGCGTTCGGCCACCTGCGCCTCAGTCCGGGTGGATTCGAGCTTTTCCTTTATTTCCTGGATTCTTGTGATGGCCTCTTTTTCGCGTTTCCAGTTTTCGATCATTTCCCGGCTTTGATCCTTCAGTTCAGAGAGTTCACTTTCCAGCTTCTCGAGCCGGTCCTGCGAAGCCTGGTCCTTTTCTTTCTTCAACGCTTCGCGTTCAATTTCAAGCTGGGTTATCTTTCTCTGCACGTCGTCGATTTCAGCCGGCATACTGTCGATTTCGATTCTGAGCCTGCTTGTCGCCTCGTCTATCAGGTCGATCGCCTTGTCCGGAAGAAACCTGTCGGTGATATACCTATGGGAAAGGGTGGCGGCGGTCACCAGGGCTGAATCCTTGATTCGTACACCATGGTGCACTTCATATTTTTCCTTAAGCCCCCTGAGTATGCTGATTGTATCCTCCACGCTCGGCTCCTCGACCATTACCGGCTGGAACCTCCGCTCGAGCGCTGCGTCCTTTTCAATGTACTTCCGGTATTCCTTTATCGTTGTAGCGCCCACGCAGCGCAAATCTCCTCTTGCAAGAGCTGGTTTGAGCATGTTGGAGGCGTCCACCGCGCCTTCCGCGGCGCCGGCTCCCACGAGCGTATGCATTTCGTCGATGAATAAAATAATCTGGCCCTCGGCATCCGTCACTTCCTTGAGAACGGCTTTCAGGCGATCTTCGAATTCTCCCCGGTATTTCGCGCCGGCTATCAGGGAGCCCATGTCCAGTGCCACGACGCGTTTATCTTTCAGAGTTTCGGGCACATCCCCCTGCACGATTCTTTGAGCCAGCCCTTCCACAATGGCTGTTTTTCCGACACCGGGTTCCCCTATCAATACAGGGTTATTCTTCGTTCGCCGGGAAAGAACCTGCACGATTCGCCTGATTTCGTCGTCTCGGCCTATCACTGGATCGAGGTCACCTTTGGCGGCTATCGCGGTCAAATCCTTGCTGAACCTTTCGAGCGCCTGGTATTTGTCTTCAGGATTCTGATCCGTGATCCTCTGTCCTCCGCGTATCCCCACCAAGGCCTTGAGAACAGTGTCTCTTGTTATCCCGGCTCTTGAAAGGATTTTTGAAGATTCACCCGCTTTTTCTTCCAAGACCGTCAGAAGGATGTGCTCCAGGCTTACATACTGATCCTTCATTTGCTCGGCTTCGGAAAAAGACCTGTCGAGAACCTGCTTGGCGCGACCTGAAAGGTAGGGCTGGCCCACGCCTGCCCCGGAAACACGGGGCAGCTTTTCAATTGCTTCATCGAGGGCTGCGATAAGCGTTCCAGGGTCCGCGCCTATCTTTCCAAGCAGGGGCGGTATCACACCATCTTTCTGATCGAGGATGACTCGAAGCAAGTGCTCCGGTTCTATCTGTTGATGGCCGAAACGTTCAGCCAGTTGCTGCGACGCCTGGATGGCTTCCTGGGCCTTCAGCGTAAATTTGTCGAATCTCATGTGGTTTTTCCTCCTGAATTATCGTTACACGATGTTTTAATCGTGAGAATTCTTTTGTCATGACATAAAGTTAAGTTCGGAAGGTCATGTGTCAATGGTGGTAAAAGGGGTCTAGTGGTTGGAGGTCAGTGGGGAGTCAGGAGTCAGAATTCAGGAGCCAGAATTCAGAATTCGGGGTCGGGATCGGTATCGGCTGTTTTTCAGGTAGAGCTTTTTTCCGTCCAGCTAAGTGCTAACAGCTAAATGCTAAAAGCTTTTGTTTACGGCTGCGCCGGGGGCTTCGCTGCGGGAGCCTCATATTAAGTTCAATCGTTGTCAGTGAAGCGAAAGCGAAACGGTTGTCGTTGTCGTAATCGTAATTGCTATCCCCTCGGGATCGGTATCGGTTGTTTTTGAAGTCGGCGTCGGGATCGGTATCGGCTGTTTTTGAAGTGGACATGTAGGGGAGGGGTTTACCTGTCGGGCGTAGCCTTGGCGAAGACTGACCCTCTACCTTTGTTCTTAGAACGGTTTCAACGACCGGATCAAATCCATTTTGGAGGAAGGGGGTTGTCGCCTTCCAGAGAAAGAGAATCAAGCGAGATCAACGTGGCGGTGCCATGGGCCAGCAGGCGGTCGTTTTCGTCATAAACCGAAGCCTCGCCAAGTGAAAGGGTTTTCCCGACCTTGATCGATTTTCCTCGACTGATCAATTCCCCTGAAGAAATGGGAGCCAGATAGTTGAGTTTCAATTCCGCGGTGGTGAGGCCGAACCCCTCCGGGATCTGGGTATAGACAGCCCAGAAAGCGGCTACATCAACAAGGGCGGCGTAAACGGCACCGTGCACTCTGCCCCATGGTTGCAGGTGCTTTTCTTCAACGGTAAGATGCACCCGTGACGAGCCCCATGTTATTTCCGGGATACGGAGGGAGATAAGACGGAAATAAGGGCTGGTGCATGCCCGCTTGGTTACTTCTTCTATATGGGCCGGATTGAGGTTTCGAAAATGCGTCATGCTCATTTACCATGTTAACAGTGTCATAACAGTTACCATCCGGAAATAGTCCTTGTGTTCAATTCCTGCATCAACATTATCATTTACGGTGTCCTTCCGGAAAAATAACAAATCATAACGCCCGGCTGCATCGGCTGTGACTGGAGGCATGTTTGTTTTCTCATTTGTTGTTGTCAAGAAAAAAGTGCGGCGAAGACCTGAATCCAACATCCAATTTTTCCATGAGGAGTATCGAAGAGGTATCAGGGAAAGCCTAAATCCACCATATAATTCCTTCAAGAGAAATATCAAAGGTGGATCAGGGGGAAGGGTAACAGGTTGACTGATGCCCACCTCCTGAGGATAATTGTCCGGAGACTGATATAAGGGTTAAATTGGATCACCCTGGTATGTGCGGTGTAAAGTTGGTGGTGTTGAACTTTAAATGCAAACTTATACAGAGGAAAGGAGATGACATATGTCGGATTTTTTGTTTGTATTGAGCAAGGATGACAACGAAAATGCAACCAGGTGTTTTCAATTCGCGAAAATTGCTCATTCAAAAGGTCATGCCGTCAATATTTTCATGATAGACGGCGGGGTAATGTGGGCTGACAAGGAAAGGGATCTCACGCAGGAAACCGTCACAGGCGACTGCCCGAATGATTACTTTCCGTACCTGGTGGAAAACCAGGTCCCGGTGGGGGTGTGAATTCCTTGTGCAAAGAATCGTCAGGTTGACGAGTCGAAATTTTTCTCAAATATGAAACTGGACGGCGCCCCCGCTTTAATTGATCTGGCTGCAGAAAGCAGGGTTTTTAATTTTTGAGGTTTGATTTCTGTGACGGTATCACCAAAAATTATTCAAAGTAACTTGGAATATCTCAAAAAACTATTCATTATGCCGAATTCTCCTGATAAATTTATCGAATTCGGAAATGAACTGCTCAGTATGATCCATGATTTTTTTCAGGAAAAAGGAGGTATTCACAGTACCATTTCTCTTCCTGAGTTGAGCGGGATTTTCAACCGGACGTCGATGCCTGAGGAGCCGCAGCTCATAAAGGATGTTGTCGCTCGAATCAAGACGGAGATCGTCGATCATTCGGTCAAGGTCGGCAGCCCATATTATATCGGTCATATGACAAGCGCCGTTCCTTATTTTATGATCCTGCTCGAGATGATCATCGCGGCGTTGAATCAGAACCAGGTGAAAATTGAGACCGCCAAGGCCTCCAGTTTTGTGGAGCGAGAACTGGTTGCCTGGCTCCACAGGCTGGTTTTTGATAAGCCTGAAGACTTCTACCGCAAATTTATTCAGAATCCGGCATTCGCCCTGGGGAACGTGACTTCCGACGGAACCCTTGCAAATTTCACTGCATTACTTGTGGCCAGGGAGAAAGCCTTTCCAGCCGCAGACGGTTTTCAGGGCATAAGGGCCGAAGGAATCGCATCTGCATTGGAGCACTACGGCTATGCCCGCGCCGTAGTAATAATGTCCAGCCGTGCTCATTACTCCTTGAAAAAAGCTGCTGGTTTGCTGGGGATAGGGGAGAAGAACATCGTGACTGTTCCGGTGGATGCTTCAAATCGTATCAATACCGTCAGCCTGCGGCGGGTGATGAAGCGGTTTGCAGGCGCTAACGGCCCGGAAAGGGTGAAGGTGGTGAGTGTCGTTGGTATTGCAGGAAACACCGAGACCGGCAATATAGATGATCTTTCAACAATAAGTGAACTTTGCAGGGAGGCGGGGGTGCATTTCCACGTGGATGCCTGCTGGGGAGGCCCCGCATTGCTTGTGGATGATTACCGTAAATTGTTTGACGGTATAAAGTCGGCGGATTCGGTGACGATCGACGCCCATAAGCTGTTGTATTGCCCCATGTCGATGGGGGTGGCCCTGTTCCGCAGCGAGAAGGATCTTTCGGTGATAAAACATACAAGCCGTTATATTATCCGTAAGAAATCGGTGGACATCGGACGCTTCACGGTGGAAGGATCGAGGCCGTTTTCTGCACTCAAGCCGTGGGCTGCGATCAAGATTATCGGAAGAGAGGGTTACTGCCTGTTGTTCAAGCAGGCCGGGCAACACACCAAAACGTTTGAAAAACTGCTGGCCGAAAGTGAAAATTTCGAAATGATGAACGAACCGGAATTGTTCATCGTCAATTATCGTTTCATCCCAAAAGATGTTTTGAAGGATCTGGAAAGATGGACCGCGGCGCTGAAAACCGTCGGCCATGATGAGGCGCGTGAATATTTAAGAAAAATCCGCGGTGTCAACCGCCTGTTGAACAGTTTCAACATCCGGTTCCACAAAGAGATGAGAGCCGATGATACGACATTCGTCTCCCGGACCACGATTGAATCAACCCGATACAGGCCTCAGGAAATTGTGGTTTTGCGTGCGGTGCTGATCAATCCGTTGACCACCGATGAAATTCTCGCAGAAATATTGCAGACTCACGAGCGTATCGGCCTGGAGTTGTGGAAAATGTTCGCGGCCCCTTGCCGGAAGATATCAAAAAACTTGAACTACGATTATTATAAAGGGAAAAGCAAAGTTGAAATCTAAAACGAAGCCGGTTTTTGAGCCGTCGCCTATCCCCTCCAGCGAATGCCACCGCCCTGGCTGGTGGTTTGTCTTTAAGAACGGTAAACTGCTCGCATTCCATCATGCCGCGCCGCTGCCTGTTCCTTTTGTCTCCGACCCCTGTGACATGGGTCTGGATGCCGGTGAGGGCGTTCAATTTTTAGGGCTCCTGGATGGGTCTCCATGTTACTCGGTCGAGGCGGGAGAAGGCTTCCCTGTTCCTGAAGGTATGGATTTTGTGGGATTGAGACGCCTTTTCATGGAATATGGAGAGCTTTTTTTTCGGATTGCAGGTATCGGCAGTCAGCTTCTTACATGGGATCGCACCCATAGGTTTTGTGGCGCATGCGGGGCATTGAACAAAGATAGTACCATTGAAAGGGCGAAGGTATGCCCAAGGTGCGGTCTTTTGCAGTTTCCCAGAATATCCCCGGCCGTAATCGTCGCCATTGTCAAGGGAGACATGATTCTGCTTGCCCGGGGCGCCAGGTTTCGGAACTCGGGGATGTTCAGCGTGCTTGCCGGGTACGTCGAATGCGGCGAAACCCTCGAAGAATGCGTTCAGCGTGAAGTGATGGAGGAAGTCGGTATAGAGGTCGGAAATATCGAGTATTTCGCAAGCCAACAGTGGCCCTTTCCGCATTCGTTGATGATTGGTTTCACCGCCGAATACCGGGCCGGGGAGATCACCGAGGACCGGGTCGAAATCCTGGAAGCTGGCTGGTTTAAGTCTGACAACCTGCCTAAAATCCCCGAAAAGCCCAGCATCGCCCGCCGACTCATTGATTGGTTTGTTGAAAACAGAGGTTCCGAACGTTGACGAATTTGCAAGAATGTGTTGCCTCTTGGGTATTCTTTATCTGTTATTAGTTATCTTTTATTGTTTCGATATTCGAATTTTTAGATCGTTGTCAGCGAAACGGTTGTCGTTGTCGTAATCGTAATCGTTATCCCCTCGGCATCGGTATCCTCTGTTTTTCAGGTAGAGCTTTTTTCCGCCCAGCTAAGTGCTAACAGCTAAATGCTAAAGGCTTTTGTTTCCGGCTGCGCCGGGGGCTTCGCTGCGGAAGCTTCATATTGAGGTAAGATCGTTGTCAGCGGAGCGGAAGCGAAGCGGTTGTCGTTGTCGTAATCGTAATCGATACCCTTTCTTGTCTCGGTATCGGCGTCGGTATCGGAATCGGTATCGTCTGTTTTCCGTGCAGTGCCTTCCGTTTCCGGCTTGCTAATGGCTAACAGCTAATTGCTAAAAGCTGATATGGCTGGTCAAAATGAGCCTATGATTATATAAGCCTTCAAGTAAAGATTTTGACGCCGCTATTGGACTTTATTATGAGCCTCAGACCAAAATTAAGCTTGACACCCCATCTGAAACACTTATATTAGTTTCAAGAGATCAAAAAAGGAGGCCGAAATGCCACGACCCCCAAAGCTCAGAAGGGTCAGCGAACGACCGGTGATTGAAGGATTCATCCCTAACCGCCTGCCTCCGTGGGGCAGGCAGGAAGTTGTTTTGCCTGTTGAGGGCTTTGAAGCGCTCAGATTGAGTGATTTCGAAGGCCTTGATCAGGAGCGGGCGGCGGGTCGTATGGAGGTTTCACGCCAAACCTATGGTAGAATTTTATCGGCTGCAAGGCATACGGTTGCTGAAGCACTGATTATGGGTAAATTTCTTCGCATAGAAGGCGGCAGTTTTGAGACACCATCCACCGGCGTAAGGGGTAGGCATGGACGGCGCTGGGGAAAACACTTTAAAATATAAGGAGGGTTGTCATGCCTGGATTTGATGGAACAGGACCTGGTGGATATGGTCCCATGACTGGAGGAGGCAGAGGTTATTGTGCACCGGGATACGGTGGTGCGTTTCGAAGAGGTTTTGGCGGCGGTTTCGGCTATGGCCGCGGCCGCGGTTTCGGTCGTGGTTGGGGCGGGGCCGGTAGAGGTTTTGGATTTGCGGGCGCTCCGCCCGTTTATGGAGCGGCAAACCCCGGATATCAGTGGGGTTACGGAACCGCGAACCAAGGTTCCGAGCTTGAGATGCTCAGGTCCGAAGCCGAATCCCTGCGCGGCGCACTGGATGATATAAACCGGCGCATGCAGGAACTGGAAAAGAATCCAGAAGAATAAAAACCGAAAACCCATTGGGCCCGCCGCAGCAATGCGACGGGCCTTTTTTTGGTTTTCAAGAGCGTCGGAATCCCCTCCACAGCCTTTATTCTTCTTGGTAAAATCGTTGTCGTTGTCAGTGGAGCGCAAGCGAAACGGTTGTCGTTGTCGTAATCGATAATACATCGGCGTCGGGGTCGGTATCGGCGTCGGAAACCCCCGCCACAGCCTTTATTCCTCTGGAGGTAAGGTCGTTGTCGTTGTCAGCGGAGCGCAAGCGAAGCGGTTGGCGTTGTCGGAATCGTAATCGATACCCTTTC
>JAWOBE010000147.1:0-13107 GCA_046498185.1 Desulfatiglandaceae bacterium
GGTTAGTGGCCCCGGCGCGCGGCCAGAAGCTGAAACTATAAGCTATTAGCCATTAGCTCTTAGCGGTTAGCGAATCGGAATCCAAAAACACTACCTGAAAAACAGACGACGCAGATCAAAAGAAATTCTTCTGCAGATAAACCTTCCATGCAAGTCGGATTGCATCCTCCTTGCTCGTGACTTCACCAAGATCCTGGGCGTTCCTGACATGCTTCAAAAGTCCTCCGATCGCCGGGCCGGGTGGTATTCCCAGTGAAACCAAATCTTTTCCGGAAATCAAAGGCGGATGCGAAAAAGACTCCCGCAATCCAGACAGGTAACCGGCAGCCGCGTTTTTTATCCTCAGCCGGCGTGAATTAGAAAAGCCGTCCGCCACTGCAGTAGCCATGGCGAGAATCGACGCCCCGATAATTTCGTCCCCGATCCACCGAAAACACTCAATATTCTCCCTATTGGAGCTTCGTAGATTCCCACCTCTCAGGAGAAAATGATACCCGGAGGCAAGCAGTCCGAGCAAATCGCCCTGTTTTCGGGGCAGATGCAACCTTCCGGCGGCTACATCCGCCGTTTCCGCCGTAAAAACACCCAAAGCGTCCACAAGGAGCGCCGCTGTTTTCAACAGGAATCGCCTCTCTGCCTGATTGAGAATTTCTATTGCGATATGTGTAAAAGCACCAAAAATTTCCTCCGGGTTATCCAAAAAATTCTCGACGCGGGTCAGTACGCGGCTTTTCGGCTTCACACCCGGGCCTTTCTCTTCTTTCGTTTCAACGCTTCCTGGAAACAGCGCATCGAGCGCTCCAGTCGCAATCATTTTTTTGGCAAGCAACGAAACATGCTTTTCACTTAAAAACATTCTTAATTCAGTCAGAATTCTCTCACCTGCGGTTCCCCCCAAAAAATTGGAACACCTGTGTGCCTCCGCAAGGGTTCTCGATTCTATTTCAAAAGCGAGGGATGCCGCGAATCGAAAAACGCGAAAAATCCTCAGGGGATCGTTTCGAAATGCTTCGGGCGCCGTCAGTCGCAACAGGCCGCGTTCGAGGTCCCCTGATCCGTCAAACGGGTCCACCAATTTTCCCGGCTGCAGATCTTCGGTCACTTCCAGAGCCATTGCATTCACAGTGAAATCCCGTGCCGCGAGATCCGAAAAAATATCCCCGCCTTTGAGGGGAGATATATCGATTGAAAGGGCCGGGTCTTCTCGTTCAATCACCCGGAAACATGGAGAATCTTCCTTCTTTGTAAAAGAAACCAACGCCGCACCTTTTTTTGCTGCAACCTCTTCAGCAACAGAGAGTGCATCCTCGCACACCAGGTCAACATCACCCGCCGGAAGACCCAAAAGGCGATCCCTGACCACGCCTCCGACGATGAAAAAGTTTTTTACCGGTTTCGGAAAAGAGCGAAACCAGTAAGACAGCACGTGTTCAATAGTATAAGATTGTTTTTTCATTCTGTTTAATTTGAGGGTTGATATCAGCTTTTTTTATACAATAATCAATTCAAAATTCCAAATTTAAGATTGCACATTGCAGCTGCGCGGCGTTCAAGCCGATACCGATACCGGGGGATAAGAAGAGCGAAGGGAGGGGATAAACCCCTCCCCTACATCCACGCATACAAATAATTTCCGTAGGGGCGGGGTTCACCTGTCCGGCGTAGCCTTAGCGAAGACTGATCCCCGCCCGCGGGTGTTCGCGATTACCATGCCGGTCGCATCGGGATCCGGAGCGAAGGGAGGGGATAAACCCCTCCCCTACATCCCCCGATGCGAATCGCTCCCACAGGGACTACGTGGAATTGCGGGGGAAGAATATCGCGATTACAAATCGCTCCCACAGGTAAAATCGGCTTTTCATGATGCGCTTACGACCGTTATCCATGCTTGATAAACGACCTTGCGATGGGGTATTGTTGACAACCTGTTTTGGGTTGTAAAAATACCGTTTCGACGGCGTTTAGATGCCGGCGTACCCAAGGAGAGCTTTATGAAAGTAACCCTGTATCAAACAAAGCCCGTTCTTCTGGATTTGAAGGCGAACGTCGAAGACGTGGTAGAAAAAATACGCAAAAGCGCCGAACATGGCTCGGACCTGATCGCTTTTCCGGAACTCGCCCTCACCGGTTATTTTGTCGGAAGCCGCTATCATGAAGTGTCGCTTCGGATGGATGCACCCGAAATCCGTAGAATCGTCGAGGCGACCCAAGGGACTGCAGCAATCATTGGGTTTATCGAAGAATCCCCGTCGATGAATTTTTACAATGCAGCGCTTGTTGCTGTGGACGGGGAACTGTTGTTCGCATACCGCAAACTCAACCTGCCCAATTACGGGGTGTTCGAAGAAAGGAAGTTATTCGCACCCGGCAAAAAGGTCCCGGTGTTCAAACTTCACGGTTTCACGATCGGAGTATTCATATGCAACGATATGTGGCATCCTTCAATCCCGTACCTGGGGGTGTGCTGTAAAGCCGATATATTCGTGACCATTTTCAATTCATCCCAGGGTTCGATGGGAACCGAATTCAGCAATATCGAAAGTTGGGAAATCATCAATACATTCTATTCCCGGGTGTTCGGAATTTATAACCTATGTGTAAACCGCGTAGGTGAAGAATCGATACTGGAAGAGCCACAAACCCCGTCCGCGCAGGAAACCGGTTTCCGCCATTCCTACAGCTTCTGGGGAGGAAGTGAAATTATCAACCCCTTTGGGCAGAGGGTTCAGAAAGCCGCATACCATGAAGAAGACGAGATCACCGAATTTATCTTCAGGGACCTTTTGAGAAAAAAAAGGATACTGCTCCCATATCTAAGAAATGACGACCCATTCTTTACCCACCGTGAATTGCAGCGGATTCTTTACAAACCGAAAGCCGCAGGCATAGGAGAACCTTCAGATGATTGAAAACCTTATACCGTTCGTAGAGGGGAACAGCGATGACCGAACAAAACTCACATAAAGCAAAGTTAAGGACCAGGCTCGAGGAATTGAATGCCGAACTCGACAGGCTCGAAGCCGAGATGCAGGAAAGCGGCGAGGAAATACCTGCCGCTCAAAGGGATCAGATCCGTGTCCTGAAAGAAAAAACCCGGCAGGTCAACAAAGCGCTAGGCAATATCCAGGAATCGGACGAAGATTCCTGGCAAGATCTCAAAAAAGGCGCGGAAAACATCTTCAGTACATTTAGAAAGAATTTCTCAAAAGCCAAGTCGGAATTCAAGCGCGGATATAAAGAAGGCATGGAAGACTAAAACACGCCACCCGGGGCCGGATGTTGATTCACTCAAGCGGTTTGGCTTCCTCTATCAGCATCACCGGGATATCATCCCTTATTTCGTATAGCAGCTTGCAGCGCTCGCAGATCAAGCCGTCGCCTTTCTCGTTTAAATGGATCTCTCCCTTGCATTTGGGACATGCTAGAATTTCCAGAAGTTCTTTGCTTATTGCCATGTTTTTTCCTTTCACCAGAAACTCAAAATCGATGAAACCGTAAAAAGTCAAAACAACCCTGTCCCTCAGGGTCCGGAGCGCTGTCGGCGTCGGTATCGGAAGTTGACCGACGACCTTTTCGACCCCGAGACCGATACCGATCCCGACGCCGATAAGGCGGGGATGGTACGTTTTACGAAGCCGTCAAGATGAATCAAAACGCACCTTACATCAGCTTCGCCCGGGAATCAATAGGGACGAGACAGACTCAAAGATATCATTCACCCCTATTCCGCTCATGCAATGGGGATCGTGGCATTTTTTTTTAAAACAGGGGCTGCACGGAGCGCCGGAACTCGCCACCTTATGCCCGGTTCCATACGGACCGGTCCTGACAGGTGATGTCGGACCGAACAGTGCCACCACCGGGCATTTCATCGCCGCTGCGATATGCATCGGCCCTGTATCGGTCGTGACCAACACGGCTGCACGCTCATAAATGCAGGCCAGTTCCCGCAGACCGGTCCGCCCGACCAGGTTCACCGCAGGCATGCTCATATTCGACACTATTCCCTCTATATAAGCTGCATCGGAGCCGCCCCCGGTTAATACGACGTTGCATTCCATCTCTTGTACGATCCTGTCGCACAATCGACTGAACCGGCCGGGGATCCATAATTTTGTCTCCCATTTTGCGACCGGATTCACCGCTATGAACCGCTGGTCCCCTATTCCCGCTGCATCAAGCAGCCGCCCCGCCTTTTCTCTGTCGCTCTTTGTCACGGGCAAAGCACCGTCCCACGTTGACACATCACAGCCCAGGCCTGCCGCCACGCTCAGGTATCGGTCGATTGCGTGGATGTCGCGCTCCACGGGAAATGCCGGTTCGCTCAAAAAAAAGCCCGCCCCTTCCCTGGAATCGTTCATGCCCACCTTCCGCCGACCGCGGGCAAGCCCAACAAGGATTCCACTTTTAAGAAGGCCCTGTAGATCTATAACAAGATCGTAGTGAATGGACCGGAGCCTGCTGATAAAACGCGCCGCATCCCTGAGGCATCCTGGTACATTTCCTGCGGCGGCGGCACGGCTGAGCGACTTTCTCGGCGATACGATCACTCCATCGACCGCCGGATGCCCATCTATTATATCCGCGGCTGTTTCTTCAACGACCCAGTCGATCCGCGCGTCTGGATAGGCGTTCCTAAGCACCTCGAGCACGGGCAGCGAATGCACGACATCCCCTATCGCGCTCAGTTTGATGATCAAAATGCTCTGCGGAGCTTCTAAATTCCTGTTCAGTTCCATCCAGAAATGGTCCTTTTTATGGTAGCTGTTAGTTTTTAGCCGTCAGCGGTGCAACATCGCGATTACAAATCGCTCCCACAACACTTACACCAACACTCACACCGCCGTGAAGCGGCTATCGGCGGTTTTTAACCGCGATTTCCCTTTTATCGGCGTCGGGGTCGATTTTTGATTTTGGAGCCCTTTCGATACCGACGCCGATACCGATACCGACGCCGAGGGATAAGAAGGAGCGAAGGGAGGGGATAAACCCCTCCCCTACATCCACGCATACAGATAATTTCCGTAGGGGCGGGGTTCATCCCCGCCCGCTTAAAAACAGCCGATTACGACAACGACAACCGCTTCGCTTCGCTCCACTGACAACGACCCAAATCAACCCTTTTTACTCAAAATCCAGTTCACGGCGGAAGGAAGATCCTCAGCGATATAAACGGGCTTAAACGGGCTTGAGGGAAGCACCCATTGCTTCTCGCCCAGCCCGTAGCCGGTCTCTACCAGGATGCCGGGTAACCCGCACCGTTCAGCGAATTCGATGTCCGAGCATCTGTCTCCTATCACGTAGCTCCCGGAGATCTTGATCTGAAGCTCGCGGCACGCACGTTCAAAAAAACCTGTACGCGGTTTCCTGCAATCGCAGGCCTTATCAAAGCCCGGCACAATGCCCCGTTCGTGATGAGGGCAAAAAAATACCGCATCCAGGAAAGCTCCTTCGGCTGCAAGTAAATCTTCCATCTTTTTATTCACCCGGTAGACGAGCTCGAGTGGAAAGTACCCCCGGCTCACTCCGGACTGGTTGGAAACAACAATGACGATATAACCGTGATGATTCAGTTCTCGAATCGCCCGGGCAGCGCCATCCAGTAAGATGAACCTGCGCTCATTGTTGATATAGCCCATCTGTTCGTTGATCGTGCCGTCCCGGTCCAGAAAAACTGCAGGCCTCGCCAATGCTTCCCTCTTCATGTCATTGCAGGAGGTGGTGATTTTCATCCGGCCTTGCACCATTTTCTCAACGATTCCATTTCGTTCCAGACATGAATGGGCTCTATAGCCTTCATGCAACGAAAATCCCGAGGGCATGACGCCTTGAGGCATGGAGCGCAATCCACCGGGTGTCTTACAATGCGTGTATGAGGCCCCCTGGGGCCCGTTGCGACAGGATCGGTGGAACCGAACACGGCCACCGTTGGAACGCCCAGAGCCGCAGCCATGTGCATCAAACCGGAGTCATTGGTGACAAACATAGAGCAGCGTTCGATTACGGCCATGGCCACATCCAGGGAGGTCTCCCCGCACAAATTGATGCACGGCCCTGTCATCGCGGATTCGACGGACCGGCATACGAAAGCCTCTTTCCCACTTCCCATCACGAGAACCCTTGCGCCCCACTTGTCGGCTGCCATATCGCCTACAGAAGCAAACCGTTCGACAGGCCATCGCTTGGCATCACCAAACATCGCCCCGGGGCTCAACGCCACCAACAGTTCCTTTTCGCTTACGCCTTTCCCGGCCAGGATCTGTAAACACGAACGTCGGGCATCGCCGGGAGCTTCAATAACCGGGTCACGGCTTTCAGCGTTCCAACCAACGGCTCTCAGGAGGTTCAAGTAAAATTCGACCTGGTGGGTGCCGGGTTTAAAGAAATTCATCGGCACTCTGTGTGTCAAAAGGATTCCTCTGCCGTCCCTGTCATAGCCAAGCCTGCGGGGGATGCCCGCGGCCCTTGCAAGAAAAGCCGCTTCAAAAGCATTTTGGAAAAGAACCGCGATATCGAATTTACGAACGCGCAACTTCCCTATCGCCGAGCCCAACCCGCCGAACCCCTTTAACAGCCCATCTTCTTTGCGATAAATCATCACTTCATGGACAGCCGGGCGGCCTTCATAAACCGGCGCCACCCAGGGCTTTGCAAGCACAACAATCTCCGCATGGGGGAAAATTTCCCCCAGAGCGTCTACGGCCGGAAGCGTCATAACCGCATCCCCGACCCAGTTTACGGCCCGGACAAGAATTTTTTCGATCCCCTCACTCGAAATCCGGTTCTTCATATTTCGTCCCGCCATTCCAATAGTCCTCGGGAATCGCGCAGAAAGGCTTTGTTTTCCACCGCCGATGAAACCAGAACCAATGGTCCGGATAATGCCGTATATACGATTCGATAACCCGGTTGAATTGGGCGGTATTTTCCTCCAGGTCTTTCGTCCTGTCTTCCGAACGTCTCACAGGAACTTCCTCCTCGAAAATCACGCTGAACCTGCCATCTTTCCGTCTTACCGAAAAAACCGGTATAACCGGAGAGCCGGTCCTGAGCGCCACCAGCGCAAGACCTTTATTGGTGCAGGCTTGCCTCCCGAGAAACGGAACAAAAACTCCGTCGTACCAGTCCACATTCTGATCAAGCAGAACACCCACCGCCCCGTTTGCGTATAAAATCTTCAGCATTCTTCGGAGGCCCATATTCTTAGGTATGATTTCCGTTCCGAAACGTGTTCGAATCCTGCGCAAAACAAGATCGGCCGGTTCGTAGTCCAGCGGACGGGCCACCACCGCCGTCCGGCCCTTTATCTTAAGCGATATAGCGGCGGACATCAGCTCCCAGTTTCCGAAATGCCCGGTGAGTACAAGCACGCCTTTGCCTTTCAAGAGCGCCCGTTCGAGCCTTTCCGGGTGCTCAAAGACCACATAACGGTTCAAATTGTCGCTGTTCATGCGCAGAATATGCGGTACCTCGAAAATCATCCGGCCGAAATGGGTCACAACCCGGCGATACAAATCTTCGATCTCATCGTGACTTAGCCCTCCAAATGCTGCGCGTAAACCATTCACGGCCACTTCGCGACGCCCGAAGCGAAGGGTCGAAAAAAGCCTTCCTGCGACAGAGCCCAGGCGCTGTCCCGTGCGGAACGGGATATTAGAAAACATTCGCACAGACAAAAGCATCGCCCTGTATGTTAAATCATCGATGAAGGCCATCGCCGATCCTCTCGGAAATCATCTTCAAAAGACCTTCGGAACCCGGTGCCAAGGAAAATACGATGCGAAGGAACCTGGTGGAAATTGGGCAAGACACCCCCGCCGCCTTCATCCTGGCCCAGTCTTTTTCCGTCGTCACCAGCCACTCAGCTCCGCCTCTCCTCCGGGTGCTCTCGAGGCCGGCCAGTTCCCCAGGGGAAAAAAGATGATGATCCGGGAAAGCTTCAAAATGGACGATCACCGCCCCCAAACTTTCAAGGCTTCTCCTGAAAGAACCCGGCGACCCGATACCCGAAAAAGCCACCACGGGCAAACCATTGAGCCGGCCCAGCGAAACGGTTGCACCCCCCGGCTCGACGATACATTCCGGTGAATGTTCGGCACGGAATACCGGCATCGTATACCCCCTGGAGCGAAACACGTGTGTCGTCGCCGCCCCCCTGTCCCCCCTGTCCGCCCGGGTCAATACGACCGCATCGGCCCGCTCAAGGCTTTCGAGCGGCTCTCTCAAAGGTCCGCGCGGCAACAGATACCCGTTTCCCCAAGGCTCTACAGCATCCATCAATACCAGGTCAAAATCCCTTGCAAGCTCACGGTGCTGAAATCCGTCATCCAGTATAAAAAACTCCGATCCGAACTTACGGCCGGCATATACACCGGCTTCATACCTCTTTCGAGCGACTATCACAGGCACCCCGGGGATGGATTCGGCAAGCAGATAGGGTTCATCACCACCGCTTCCGGCCTCCGGATTCACGTTGGTATCGCTCGAAACTTCCAGCACCCGTCCTCTGAATGAACTCCTGTATCCGCGTGAAAGAACCGCCGCCCGGTGTCCGCACCTCTGTGCCCACCGGGCCAGCATGACGACCGCGGGCGTCTTTCCGGAGCCTCCGGCCACGAGATTCCCCACACTCAGCACAAAACCCGGGAGGCGCTTTTCTGCAGGCACGGGGCATAAAGAGAGCCCCAGGCCATAGGCCGCAGACGCGGCTGCCAGCAACGGTGTCCATAAACCATGGGAGTCTTTGAGATGGAATTCGGACCAGGCGGGTTTTTTCAGCACCCTTCCCCCTCCCGGCCGCGCCTGACCATCATGGCTTTCACCTCCCTGACGGCACGGGCCACAGCCCCCCTGTTTCCTTCAACAAACCGGAGCGCCTTTCGGCCGGTTTCATTTCGTAAATGATGGTCCATTACAAAACCAATCAGTTCATCCATCAACTCCGCCTCGTTTGCAACGCACACCCCGGCTCCGGCCTCAACCAGCATCCGGGCCATTGCATCGAAATTGTGCATATCCGGCCCGAACAGCACCGGGCAACCGAGCGCGGCAGGTTCGAGCGGGTTGTGCCCACCTATGCCTACCAGGCTTCCACCCACGAAGCCGACCGTTGCAAGCCCGTAAAGCCTGCCAAGCTCTCCTATCGTGTCAACGACCACCACATCCGGGACGGCGCCAGGGGGGATGCTGGACCGGCGCACAACGGTAAAATTCATCCGGCCTGCAATCGCTTCTACCTCCGCGGCCCTTTCTATGTTTCTGGGTGCAATGATCAGCCTTGCATGCCGTGCCTGCTTTCGAAGTGAAAAAAAAGCTCTGATCAAAATTTCTTCTTCACCCTGGTGTGTACTTCCCGCAACCACCACAGGATCGAGTTCGCCGAACCCGAAAAAGTCCAGCCATGCGGCACGCTCCTGCGCATTTATTGGTTCGACGCTCCGATCGAATTTAATGTTTCCCCCCACCTCGACCCGGTCGGAGTCCACACCCACCGCTACAAGCCTCTCCATATCCAGTTCCGATTGCATCAAACACAGATCAAACCCTCTGAAAAGACGCCTTGCCGCGAACGGAAACATCCGATATCCCCTGAAGGTCCTCGGCGAAATGCGGCCGTTTACGAGCAGCCGTTTTATCCTTCTCCTGCCTATACAGTCAAGGAGGTAAGGCCATACATCGCTTTCTACGAGTACAAAAACAGACGGATTTATATACCTCACGATTCGTTCTGCACACCACCACGCATCAACTGGCATGTAATGCAGCCCGTCCACTCTGCCGGAAATAATCTTTTCAGCCACCGCCATGCCTTTGCGGGTCGTTGCAGTAAACACAACCGGAATTTCGGGGCATTCGTTCCTGATCTTTTCAACCAGCGGTAAAGCGGAATAAACTTCGCCCACTGAAAGGGCATGAATCCATACAGGCCTATCCTTACGGGAAACACGAGGAACCGAGAGGCCGAACCGGCCGCGGAACCTGCGGTCACCGGAAAGAAACGCCGCCGGCAGGCAGACGAGTAAAACCAAGCTCCACAAAATATGATACAAAAGCATAAACTTTTCCGTTTAACCGCCCGGATGTCTCCGTTAAACCCTGATCGGAAGTTCTATAATAAACACGGTCCCTACCGGTGAATTGTCACGCACACGGATGAAACCGTTGTGATCGGTGACTATCGTGTTGACGATGGAAAGCCCGAGCCCGGTCCCATGTTTTTTCGTAGAAAAATAGGGCTCGAACATTCTGCTCTTGTGCTCGGGCGGGATGCCTCTGCCGGTATCGCTGACTTTTATCCGCGCCGTCTGAAGGGAAGAATCGTAATCAACCGAGACTCTGATCTCTCCTTTTCCGTTCATCGCCTCGATTGCATTGTCAAAAAGATTGATCATCATCCTCTTGATCTGTTCCCTATCCAGATTGAACACCGGGATATTCCGGGAACTTTCGAATACGAACGAAACATCTTTGTGGGCTTCCCTGTAAAGACCCATGGCTTCCGCAACGATGGCGTTTATATCCGACGGTACCGGGTTGGCGGCAGGCATTCGTGCGAATTTAGAGAATTCATCTACAAGATTTTTGAGTTCATCCACCTGGTTGATTATCATTTCCGTGCAATCCCGGAACACTTTGACTTCACTTTGTGGTATCTGCTTCTCATAGCGTTTCTTCAATCGCTGGGCTGAAAGCTGTATCGGAGTCAAAGGATTCTTCACCTCATGGGCGATCCGCCGGGCCACTTCACGCCACGCGGCCATTCTCTGAGCTTTTTCTATATCGCTTAAATCTTCGAAAACCGCGACCAGCCCGAGAAAATTTCCGATCTCATCGCTCATCACATTCAACGAAACCAGCAGCGTCAACTCTTTTTGCTGTATCGAAACCCGGACCTGCTTCTTGAAGTAACCCTTTTTGAAAAGCTTCCGGTCATTCAAGAACCTGTCTATAATCGTAGCATATTCTTCCAGGAGCAGGTCGCGGTAGTTTTTGCCGATAATATTTTCGGCCGAAACACCCAGCATACGCTGAGCTGATTTATTTATTGTGAGCACTTTGCCCTCGGCGTCGGTGCTGACGACCCCGGCCGCTACGTTTGTCAGCACAAACTCCATGTAAAGCCGCCGCTGCTCCAGTTCCAGGTTGCTACTGACAAGCTCAAGATTGGCCTCCTCGAGTTTGTGTTTGCTGGTTTTCAAGTCCATGGTCATTCGATTGAACGAATTCACAAGAACCCCGATCTCATCGGCGGCTTCAAGGTCGATAAAAAAATCATAGTCACCCGAGGCAATTCGTTTCGTACCGTCGGCAAGCTCCTTTATCGGTATCGTTATTTCCCTCGAAAGATAAAACCCAAACCACACCGAGGAAAAGATAATCAGCAGCGTTACGATCGACAGAGTGATCATATGACTAAACTTGATAGGCTTTTTCAACATCTTCAACTGCCTGTATTCCTGCAGCCCTCTGGATATCGCCTGCAGCCGGTTTACATAGGTTCCCGGCACAAACCGGGCAACCACCACCAATCCCACCACGGCCTTGGATTCGGTCCTGGAAAATATCGGGACGGCACCGTAAATCAGATCCCCGTGTGCCGAGGTTTCGGTGAACCTGGCATCCATACCTTTTTCCATAACATTCTCGAGTAGTTCAGAACGGACACCTTTGAACGAAGTCAAATCGACGCTGTGGTCTTTTGAAACACTTCGAGACTCCATTTGTCTGGAAAAAATCTCAATATAGTTAAGCCTATATTCTTTAAGCTTGTCATCTATAAATTTATCCATATCATCTTTTCTGGCAACCAACAGATAGCCTTCATACGTTATCACCCGGCTTATGTTGTTCCCGAAAGACAATATTTCCTCAGCCACACGACTGTAATAATCACGACCGACTTCGAGGGAAATTTGCAGGGACTGTTCGGTCTTCAAATTAAACCAGTATTCCAGAGCAGAAGATATGAACTGGACACTGATGAAAAAAATGATTGCAGTCGGCAAAAGGGAAAGGGTGACAAAGGCAAGAACGAGTTTCGTTCTAAGTCTCCCCCCCATGATATTCTTGCGCCGCTCGAAGATAAGTTTGACGAGGTTGCGCACGGTGAGGAAAAGCAGCAGCAGCAGCAGAACCACATTTATGTTTATCAAAGCGAAAACCAGGATGCTGCTCGACAAAGGCAGATCCACGCCCAGATCCAACAAATGTGTGCCGATATATGTCAGGACAGAAATGACCACGAAAAGGCAAACGATCAGATATCGCTCCCTGCGCCGCCTCTTCAGGTCCTGCTGTTTGGCTTCTATATAATCGCCCATATCCGAAAGGGATCGCGGAAGTATTATGGACCGCTATTCAGACATCAATAAATAAATTCCATGTTATACCATGGAGTTTTAAAATCCCACAGTTTTACAAAAAAGAATATCTGATGAAGTGCAAACGGAAGCTCTACCTTATCAAGTTGAGCCATAATCGACACCCTGTATTTTTTACCCTTATCCAGGCTGTCAAGGTCGACCAACTTCATGCCGACGATTTCCGACATAAGCTTTCCGGCCTCATGGAAGTCGGCGGTGCTGGTTATATTCTCCTCACCGTTGAAACGCCTGACAGTATAAACCTTCCTTAAATTGTCATATTTTATCTCATGGGTGATAGTCAAGGACTCGATCTCCCGATCCGGCCACAATCCCTTCTTTTCATAAAGTTTTATAAAAAACAGGAAGGAGGTGGAAATACCGTTTTCTATTGCTTCAATTATTTCGTCGGTCAAACAATTGGTAACCGTAAAATATACCAGGAGATTATCCCTGGTATTCGTTACAACGATGTCTTCGATTGCGGCGTTCCTGGAATCTCCGAAGGCCTCACCCGAAAAAAGCGCAAGACACAAAAAGATAGCCATAAAAAAAGTTATTGACCGTAGTTGTCTTTTAAAAATAGCCACTTAACCTTCCAGTCGCAGAGTGGACCAAATATTTGAATCCGCCTGAAAAATCAACTTTATGAACGTGTTAGTATAAGGAAGAAATGACTGGAAAGCAAGGACGGGAGCGGACCCTGATCCAACATTGGTGGCGCCGCTACGCGGCGGTGTTGGTG
>JAWOBE010000119.1:0-24291 GCA_046498185.1 Desulfatiglandaceae bacterium
AAAAGGCTTTCGGCTACCGTGAAATATGGTCCCGGCCGTCACCGAAGTTTGCACCCCGCATTGGGTACAACAGTACAGGCCTCTAACCGTAACCCAAAAGGTTCTCGACTCGCACCGAGGGCAAATAAAGCCATCGGGCCAGCGCAAATTGTAAAGATACCGCAAACAGTCGGTTTCAGAGCTGAATCTGCTTTCAAATTCCATCAGGTCGCGGGGGTAATTTTCTTCCATACCTCAATCTACTACATATTGTGGTTACTGGAGTCAAGTGCATACCCCCGAAAACAAAAAGATAAAGATACCGCTTTTTAAACGGAGGCTACAGGATCTACTGCAGATTCAACACAGGTCCGATTGTGATTGTCACCCTCCTGTTGAGCGCCCTTCCCTCCGGGGTGTCGTTGGTCGCCACCGGTTCGTAGAAAGATCTGCCGACTGACTCGAGCCTGGTCGGATGCAAACCGATACTGTGCTGAAAAAAATGCACGACCGAACAGGCTCTTGCGGCGGAAAGTTCCCAGTTCGTAGGATATTTTCTTCGATATTCGTCTTTTATGGGGATATTATCCGTATGCCCGACAACCCTGATCATCCGGTCCTCTATCGTTTTTATAACGTCGCCTACTTTCTGCAGCACATTTTTCCCCTGCGGCGTGATCGCCGCCTTGCCTACGGGAAACAGTATGCTGTCCACGACTTCGAGTGTAATCATACCCTTAATTTGTTCAATTGTTATCTCTTTACGCTCCAGTTCCCGCCGCAGATCAAAAACAAGACTTTCATAGGTTTTTTTGACAGATTCTACCTCAAGTTCTTTTAGTTGGGCTTTTTTACTCACCTTTATCATTTCGTGTCTAAGTTCTTCCATGGTGCTCGATGTATTCATGATTTTTTCTTCAAGCGCATGGTAGGCCTCCAGGGTTTCCGTCAGCCGGGCTTCAAGGCTGGCCATCCTGGCATCCTTTTGTTGAGAGGCTGATTCCAGCTCCCGTAGGTCTCCGTCACATTTTTCCTTAAGATTGTAGAGTCGCGATTCCATCTCATCCCGCCGCACTTCTGCTGCCCGCAAATTTTTGACGGCGGTATCTAGTTGCGCTTTTGCATCCCGAAGTTCGTTTTCAAGTTCAAGACGGTGCTTTTCAGAGCGTTCACGGGCGTCTGAAACAGCGGAAAGTTCTTCTCGACTGTGGGTGATTTTTTCTTTAAAACCTGCAATTCTTGCTTCGAATGCGCTATGTTTTACCATTAAATTTCCAATTGTTTCGCGCTCGGCTTCGAGTAAAGTCTGAAGTTCTGATCGGGCTTTTTGCTCCACCTCAAGTTGGGTGGAGAAACGGTCGAGTTTCTCCCTCATGGAATTGCATTTTTCCTCGGCTTTAATGGCGCTTTCACGCGCTTGTTCGAATTGAGATTGAAGAGAGCTGCAATATTCGTTTTGACCCTCCCTCTCCTTTTGAAGCTGCTCGATTTCCTTCTCAAAAGAGCGGCATTTATCTGCAAGCACGCGGGACCTTTCACGTCCTTCTTCAAGCGCGGCTTCCAGATCTGATCGTGCCTTTTTCTTTGCTTCGATTTGGGCGGAGAAACGGTCTAGCTCCTCCCTCATGGAATTGCATTTTTCTTCGGCCTTACGAGTATTTTCATGTGCGTCTTGAAGCTTTGATTCAATTATATCCCGCTCTTGTTTTATCGTTACGAGCCGTGCTTCCCATGCTTCTGTCAAAGACATCAGCTTATTTTCCAGACTGTTGTTTTTGTTTTCGATTTTCGCCAGCACTTCTTTAAGGGCGGTGATTTCTTGATCTTTTCCAGTTATTTCTTCGTTCAACCTCTGTATAAGATTATCGCATTTGGCCTTATATGCGTTCATTTCCTGTTCGACCGCTTCGCACCGGGTGAGAGCCGACTGCAGTTTTTCACGCAATTGTTCTACTTCCTCGTCCACCATGGCTTTTTCGGAGGCTGTACGATTTTCGATTTCGTGTGCTCTCAAGGCTCCTTCGGAAAGATCCCTTTCAAGCACTTCAACTTCATTCCGGCAAAGGGATAGCAAATTTTCCAGCTCCGTTGTCTTCTTGCTGTATTCACTGCGTATCGAGGCGATTTCGGCTTCCATTTCATCCCTCTGTGATTGCAGAGAAACGATTTCATCGCGCAGCAATTTGGTTCGGCGCCGGCATTCTTCCTCCAGGGTTCGGAGGCGTTTCTCCACATCCCCTTCCGAGATTTGGGCGATTTTCAGTTCGCTGCGAAGGCCGGCGAGTGTTTCTTCGAGTTCCCTGGCGGAGAGGTCACAGTCCCGTCGCGTCGTTTCAAGTTCCTTTTCTATTGAAACACGTGCAGCTCGCTCGGTCTCCAGTGAATCACTCGTTTCCGCCAGGTTTTTGCGTGTGATCACACCGAAAGTGACGGATGCCGCCAAAAGCAGGGCCAAGATTACATAGGCTGCGTTTTTCATCTACGGCTCCTTTCTTTGCGTTTCGGCTGGAAAAGTATCGATTAAACATTTATGGAATCGTGAAAAGTCAAAACAACGCTGTCCCTCGGGGTCGGGGTCGCTGTCGGCGTCGGTATCGGAAGTTGACTGGCAACCTTTTCGACCCCGATACCGATCCCGACCCCGACGCCGATAAGGCGGGGATGGTTCTTTTTACGAGGCCATCAACATTAGATACAAATTGAATTCGGTGACGAAATTATTATAGTGAACGGACTGGAATTATCCAGTTAAATCTTTAGTTCAACCGGACTTTTTCCTCAAACCAGTACAAGCATGCGACCCTCGGGGGCTCAGCAGAAATTTCATTTTGGCACTCCAGGATAGTTGGAAACAAAGCCTTCCGCGATGACATCTATGGCAAGTGCTGACCCCAATTACAGCTCGGTTCCATTCGGTCATACCGGGTGGGTAGATCGTAATCATCCTCGTGGCAAAGTTCGAGGCCTTTCCCGGTTGCCACGTACAAAGTGGGAATTCTTTATAGACAATTGTTAAAAGAATATTAGTATATTTAGTATATCTGTTAAGCCGGGTCGTTTCCCGGCTTATCAGATGATGGATAAAAAAACAGCCTCTGGAGTATTGATGACCGGTAAAGATTACTACGGAATTCTCGGGGTCAAACCCGATGCCGACAACGACGAAATAAGACGGGCCTTCAGGAAAAAGGCTCTCCAGTTCCACCCGGATCGCAACAAGAATCCGGACGCCGCGGAGCGGATGGGGGAGGTCAACGAGGCTTATGCAGTGCTCTCCGAGCCGGAAAAAAGGCGGAATTACGACCTCCTGAGGCATCAGTTCGGCGCATCCGCCCAGGATCAATTTCGAGAGAAGTATTCCCGTGAAGATATTTTCGAGGGTTCCGATATCCGGGATGTTTTTGAGGAATTAAGCAGGATGTTCGGGCTTCGAGGTTTCGAGGATATTTTTAATGCACGCAATGGTCCTTTATACAGGAGCTTCCAATATCGGCGACCCGGTATGTCGGCACGTGGGTTTGTATTTTTTTCGTCGCCTGGAATCAACGGAAAAACCTTCAACCATCTTTTCCCCAGGGGTAAAACGGGTGATTTTCTTGCGGAAGGCCTTCGCCGCAAGCTCGGATTTTTTGTGCCCCGTAAAGGAAAAGACCGCCACGACCGCATCGTGATATCCAGCGAACTTGCCCGAAGAGGCGGCAAGGTGCAGTATCATTGCAGGCTCAACGACAAAAAGTTGATCGTTACAATCCCTCCCGGCATCAAAAACGGCGGCACACTGCGACTCAGGGGCATGGGGAATCCGGGGAAAAAGGGGGGAGAACCGGGCGATCTTTATGTAACAGTTAAAATACGACCGCCGATGCTTCAATGGTTCAAAGACAAGGCGGGCAAGCTGATCAAAAAATGAGGAGCCATTAGACAATCTCATACGCCGGCTTCTGCAGGTAGGTGGCTTTACAATCGGGGCATCTGCTCGGGGACCTGAATCTTTTCCTTTCTTTGAAAACAAATCCGCATTTCAAACATTTCGCGGGATGAATCATAAGTTTTTCTCCCCTCGAAGCCACGGACTTTTTAACGTGAGCCAGGTGTTCGTAGACTTCTTTTTCGCTTATGCGGACATTTTGAGAAATATCCAGGGCCGTGGCAGGCCCCTCTTTCAAAAATGCTATTATTCGCCGGCGAACTGTCTCCTGTTGATTTAGGGTGTCCATAATCTACCCGCTGATTTTGAAGAGCGTTTTTCAATGAAGTTTAACAAGAATCACCGTGGTGTTGTCCGGCATGGCGTATCCGGCTGAAACCTCTCTTACAAGGGTTTCTGCCAGCAGCCGTGGTTCCGTGTATTTTCTGCAAAGGCAAGAGACGCTTTCATTGTCCATTTCATCGAAAAGACCGTCGGTTGCGGCTACAAGCCACTTGTCCCACTCACTAATTTTGTGTACACAAGTCGCAGGTAGCGGAATTACGCCGACATCCCTGAAATACTCGTCTCCAAGAGCCCTTGTGGGCATCAGGCCCCGAGAGCCTTTGATTATATAAGGGTAGTCTATCTTTCCTCCTGAAAGAATTATTCTTTCAACCTCTTCGGGATTATCCAGCCTGTGGTCCACTGTGAGTTGTCGAGGTTCACCGGCGCCTACGACGATAATCCTCGAGTCCCCGGCATTGGCAGCGTGGATATGTGTTTGATCCAGCAGAAATGTCGCCGCGGTCGTGCCGGACGTTTGATTTTTGAGATCATCGGAAACTTTTTGGTATGCAACACAAAAAGCCTTGGACGGCGAGAATTCATTTCGAAGGCAATCGAGAAAATATGTATGAAGCGTTTGTGCGGCGTAACCGGCGGCGTAAGCACCGCTGTGACCGTCGTATACTCCGCCGTAGGTATTACCTTTGCCGTCGAAATCAGGGTCAAAGAAATGGAAATCTTCCATGTGAATCCTGGCACCCTGCTCGGAAATTACGGTTGCGACCGGCATCCCTTCCCTCATCGATGACTGCGAAACGACTTTTCACGACGACGTCAAAATGGAATTTTGACACTCCCGCATGCTTTTTTTCTTTCATTTTATGAGTGCCGAAATGAAATTTCGGCCTGACCCGCCCGCCCGGCGCCGCTTATCGTCTTAGGCTCCCGGTGACATGAACTCAATATTCTTCCAGGGGAGCCAGCATCGGACTCGACGGATCGTGCGCCTGGAAACGCCGGTGTGCTCTTTCTATGCTCGTTGTTGCATAACAATACCGGCAGCCGTATATGCACGTGTCATATGCGCCGATGTCCCGGCTGACCGCGCAGCGGCACGCCGGTCGTTGACCAGGGTCTTTGCGCCTGCTGACATTGAGGTTGAACAGCCTTTCTATCAAGTCGGGGTCAATACACCTGCCGGCCTTGATTCCAAAGGGACTCAGATCTTTTTCCTGAGCGCATGAAAGGATTTCGATGCGGTTTGCGGCAGCGATTGATGCGAGCGACCTCATCAAACCCTCCAGGCGTCTGCCGGAGACATCGATTAAAATCGCGCCCGAGTCATCCGCCGTTCGCAGGCGCCGCCTGTTCTTTCTGTATATCTGCACCAGACTTATGATCACCCTTTTAGTAAAACCACGCAGATTCGAAGCCAGGAATTCGAACATTTCCCGGTGAAATTTTTCATCGGTTTCCACTGTGAAAACTATCGGGTCGTATCTCCATATGACTTTATCCGGGCCGATGGTTTCCGACAACTTCTTGAAAGTCCGCACCGCGTCAACGGCGTCCGGGCAGTAAGGATCCAGCAAGCGGGTATTTCCGGTAATGGTGTAGTGAAAATAATAACGGTAGCCCATGCGGTCCATGTCCGGAAGATGCGCCAATATCGGTTGTGCATTCCTGGTCCAGAACACGATAACATCCACTTCACGGGGATCAAGGTTGACCCGGTGAAAGCTGGATTGATTGAAAGGGTTTTGTACTACGCAAAACTTTTCCCTCAATCTGTTTATGAACCATTCCACATAAAATGCTGGAATATCGGTTCTTCTACTCGCACTAATTATCAAAAAAATCCCCGCCGAGCAGACCTGCGTAAAGGCCGGCTGCCTTTGCAATTTCCGGAAAAGAAATTGATTCGTCAGGGGAATGGGCTTTTGCCAGATCGCCCGGACCCAAAAGTATTGGTTTTACTCCTGCGGCCCAAAACCGGTTGGCGTCTGAATGACTTCTAAAAGCTTCGGGTTCCCAGCCTATGGAAAAAGCGCCAAAAACATTCTTCAGCGCTTCGATGAGCGGTCCTCGCTCAGGCAGAGCATATCCGGCGTCGATCGTGAGCACCCGGAAATGGGTTTCCACCCCTTCATGATTATAACGATGATCAGAAGCAATCTCTTCGATCTCAGTTATTATTTCCCCGATCGGAGCCGCGGGCGGAAGGTGAAGGTCTATAGATGCATCGCAGCGGTCCGGTACCGCGAAACCGGCCTGAGCACTGAAAAGATCCCTGATGTTGTAAACCAGATCCGGCCTTTCTGTCTGGATATGACGCGAAATATCCAGAATAAGCCTGAGCATTACTTCAACTGCATTATCGGTCATCTTCGCCATTGAAGCATGCATTCTTTCTCCGCTCGTAGTCAGTTGTATCTCTGCGTAACCATAATGGGATATGCAGGGCTTGAGGCCGGTAGGCTCCGCTATCAGGGCCCACGGAAAATGAAACTCGGTGACCAGAGCTTCGGCACCGTCCCCCTCCTCTTCCTCCCCTACAACCAGGCATAGAGCAGCCGGGAAATCATGGCATCCAGACTCCCACAGCGCTGTAAAAGCTTCGATCATTGCGGCGCATCCACCTTTCATATCCGCGGTTCCAAGTCCAGAGACGACATCGCCTTCCTCACTGAAACCAAATGTTTCCAGGTTGTGGGCCGTCACGGTGTCCACGTGCCCTACAAACCCGGCTTGAATGTCGGTTGTGTCCGGAAGAACGATTAAATTACAGCGGTTTTCATCCACTTCTTGAAGTGTAACCGGAAGTCCGGCTTTTTTAAGGTAACGAGAAAGAAATTCAACTATTTCCTCTTCTTTCCCGGAAGGGCTGTAGATGTCCACCAGCTTGTGGAAAAGTTTTTTGAGCCTGTCCGGCCGTATTTCAACATTTATGCTATGGTTCATCATTCGCCGTTAGTCGTCTTTTTATGGTTTTGGCGATGCGCCGTCAGGTTCATTGTCATGTAGATATGGCGGGTGGGGTTTCCGAACCCGAGTTTTCGAAAAAACCTGAGCGCAGGAAGATTCTCGGCATCCGTGTCTACCACAAGCATTCTTACCTTATTCGCCAGCATAATTTCACGGAACCTTTTAAACAAACGTTCGGCGATCCCCGAACGTTGATATTCCTCATCCACGCCCAGCCATATCAGATGTCCGTATTTCCACGCGGATCGGGCTTTGGTGATCGTGGTGGCCAGTGCGAAGCCGACGATCCGTTCATCAACCTCGGCAACAATGCAGAATTCACTGTCTGCATAATAGAGCTCTATTACTTCATATTCATCCCATGTTCGGTAAGTGTTGGGAGTTTTTTCAACACTGAAAATTTTTTCTCCAAGATGAAATACATTCGCCAGATCGTCTATTTCCATCTCGCGGATTTTTATCGAAATCCGCTTGTGCTTTTCCTCTTCGTTGTCTTCACTCATCTCAGCATCCTAGTCGCTTTTTTTTGGGATAACAGTAAATGCAGAAGGTCCCACCACCGGGTGCATCCCGTTTTCAAGACGCACCACGTAAAATTCCAGAGAAGAATCCACTCTGTCGATGATTTCTCCTTTTACACCATTATATCCTTTTGTCATTGAAACCGAAGTTCCTTTTTCAAGCATTCGTGTTTCCTTTCTTTGTCAGATTTCCCGCGACTTTCCGATTAGTGCCACGGCTGTTGTGAACCCCAACCACCTCAAATTAGCGCACGATTCCATTTTGTGCAAGGCGTTTCGGCGCTCCAAAAACGAGAGGAAACAAGCAGCGTGAGAGTCTGAAAATGCAATTTTGACATAACATTCTCAGCGATGTAGGCTGAAATTATTTCCTGATATTGGGATGAACGATTCGGGGGTGCCTGAAATCAAAAGAATTAAAGAATTGTAGAACCTTAGGAGTCGGTTTGAGGAGGCGAACAAATGAGCAAGGCTACAGTGAACGGAGTAAAAATCAATTACCGGTTGGAGGGCACTTATAACGGAGAGGCAGTTATGCTCTCGCATTCGCTTGCATCCAATCTCGAGATGTGGGATCCCCAGGTGCCGGCGTTGGTAGAAAAGGGCTTCAGGGTGCTAAGGTACGACATCCGCGGCCACGGCGGCTCCGATATACCACCGGGTCCTTACACCATGGAGATGCTCGCAGACGATGCCACGGCCCTTCTGGATTCGCTTGAAATTGAAAAAGTTCATTTTTGCGGCCTATCCATGGGGGGGATGATCGGCCAGTTGCTCGGCGCACGGAGCCCTGGACGGCTCATCTCCCTGATTCTCAGTTCAACCTCGGCATATATGCCACCACCCCATCTCTGGAACGAGCGAATCGAAGCGGTGAGAAAAGGAGGCATGGAATCCGTCGCCGATGCGACCATTGACAGGTGGTTTACCGGGAAAGGCAGGAAACAAATACCTGAAAGAGTCAAAGCAATAAAAGACCTGATACTTGCAACGCCTCCCGAAGGATTCTGCGCTTGTTGCGAAGCAATAAGGGACATGGACCTGAGGGATGTTATTCCGGACATTACCGTTCCGACAATGGTGATCGTCGGCTCCCTCGATCCCGGGACGCCTGTTTCGGCCGCCGAATATATTTGCAGCCGCATCGAATCTTCACGGTTGAAGGTGATTTCGGACGCCGCCCATTTTGTAAATGTCGAGCACCCGGAAGCTTTCAATGAGGAACTTGTCGGTTTCCTGTCTCCTTGATTATTCTGTGCTGTGAAAATCGTGCATTCCAAAGCCGATTTCTCTTGACAACAGAAATCATTGAATTTATGCTTCGATGCGTACAAAGGCCTGATTACAAAGCTATTTTCGGTTTTATTTGCACCTTCCGCCGGTTTTTCTAAATGTACATTTGCGCTTCCGGCGGCGGGGCTTGATTTTTTTCATTACCAATCATCAATAACAAAAGGAGGGTCTCTATGAGAAAGCTCTTTACGTTTTTTGCGGCAATGGTGCTGGTGCTGGGTTTTACCTGCATCGCACAATCCAAGACCCTGAGAGTGGCCCTTGATGCCGGCCCGGTTTCACAGGATCCGCAAGTGCAGCTCTCCGGCGGGATGCTTCAGTATTCCCACTGGGTATTCGATCCGCTCGTACGCTACAGGCAGGATATGACTTTCGAACCCCGCCTGGCGGCTAAATGGGAGCGTATCGATGATTTGACCATGCGGTTTCATCTTCGTAAAGGGGTGAAATTCCACAGCGGCAACCCCTTTACCTCTGCGGACGTCAAGTTCACCTTCGATCGTTTTTACAAAAGTCAGGATTTCAAAGGGCTTTTCGAGCCATTTGAAAGCTGCACCATCGTAGACGACCATACCGTGGATATCAAAACCAAAAAACCATATGCCCTGTTGATCAACATGGCCACTTACATCTTCCCGCTGGACCACAAATTTTATTCCGGCACTGACGAGACCGGTCAGCCCAAAGATGCGGTGGTCAAGATAGGCCCTTCCTTCGCACTTAAAAATGAATCCGGAACCGGTCCCTTCAAAGTGGTGGAATGGGAACAGGGCGCCAAGTACCTTTTTGAACGTTTCGCAGATTACTGGGACAAAGACTGCCCCGGAAACGTATCGAAGATGATAGTGACCCCGATCAAGGAAGGGGCGACCCGGGTGGCGGCTCTTCTTTCAGGAGATGTGGAGTTCATCTCCCCTGTTCCGCCGCAGGATTTCGGAAGAATCGAAAAGGACTCGAAAGTGAATCTTTTTACATTTTCAGGCGGCAGGATTATCACGCTTCAGCTGAACCAAAAGCGGAGGCCGGAGTTTCGGGATGTGCGGGTGCGGCAGGCGATCGTGCACGCGATTAACAACGAGGGGATCGTCGAGAAAATCATGAAGGGGACTGCCACCGTCGCCGCCCAGCAGAGCCCTGCGGGCTACATGGGACACAAGGAAAATCTGAAACCGCGGTTTGATCTTGAAAAGGCCAAGGCGCTTATGAAAGAGGCCGGCCTTGAAAATGGGTTCGAGTGCACGATGATCGCCCCGAACAATCGTTATGTAAACGACGAAAAAATCGCCGAGGCCGTGGCCCCGATGCTCTCCAAGATCAACATAAAGGTGAACCTCAAGACTATGCCCAAGGCCCAGTACTGGGATGAATTCGACGCCCAGGTGGCTGATATCCAAATGGTAGGCTGGCACTCGGATACCGAAGATTCCGGAAATTTCTCGGAGTTCCTGATGATGTGCCCCAACAAGGAGACCGGCTACGGGCAGTACAACAGTGGAAACTATTGCAACCCGAAAATCGATGAATTGACCATGGCCGCGCAGTCTGAAACGGACCTGGAAAAGAGGAAGGCCATACTGCAGGAAATTGAACAAATCCTATACGATGATGCGGCATTTGTTCCGTTCCATTGGCAGAACCACTCCTACGGCGCCAAAGAAGGCGTTGATGTGGCGCCGATAATCAACACGATGAATTTCCCATACCTTGGAGATCTTGTCGTTAAATAATTTAGTCTAAACAGGGGCAGGCACGGATGCTTTCGGCAGACGTCCTGCCCCGGAGATTTTTTGGCCGACCGCATGCTCGCCTTTATAATCAGAAGAATCATGCAATCCATCCTTGTGATGCTGGTAATAAGCCTTGTGGGTTTTTCGATCCAGCATCAGATCGGGGATCCCGTAAGGGACCTGGTTGGGGAACGGGTAACGCCTGCCGAAAGGGAGGTCATCAGGGATAAACTCGGGCTCAACGACCCTTTTTACGAACAGTACTTCAGGTTCGTAATAAATGCCTGCAAAGGGGACCTGGGGTTATCGTTTTTTTACAAGAAACCCGCTATGGATGTGATTTTATCCAAGGCTCCTGCAACGATCGAACTGGTCATCGTCACCTCGATTATTTTGATTTTTGTTTCAATACCCGTGGGCATTTATTCGGCGATTTATCCAAAGAGCTGGGTTTCGAGAATCGCAATCGCTGGAAGTACGGTGGGCGTGGCGGTCCCGGTATTTCTGACCGCCATTGCTTTCATCTATTTATTCAGTGTGGAGCTCAACTGGCTTCCATCCTTCGGCCGTGGTGAAACCGTCACCGTATGGGGTTTCTGGGATACCGGCTTCTTGACGGTTGACGGGTTGCTGCATTTGATTCTACCCGCAATATCCCTTTCTTCGATCATGCTCCCGCTTTTTATTCGCTTGATCCGCGCGGAGATGATGGAAGTGCTGGAAACGGAGTACATCAAATACGCCTGGGCCAAGGGATTGGATCGCAGTAGGGTCTGGTTCGTCCATGCATTCAAAAACACACTTCTTCCAGTGATAACAGTTTTCGGTGTTCAGTTGGGTATTATGTTCGCATTCACCATACTCACCGAAACAGTCTTTCAGTGGCAGGGCATGGGGTTCATGTTCCTCGAAGCGGTCGAGAGGTCGGACACTTCCCTGCTGGTCGCCTATCTCGTGTTCGTAGGGGTTATTTTTGTCCTTGTCAATACGGTGGTTGATATCATCTACGGGATTGTCAACCCGATGGTGCGGATTACGGGAGCAAAATGAGAGTCTGGTCGAGATTCAAACAATCGTATCTTTTGCACAGCTTTAAAAGAGACCCGATCGCGATCGTCAGTTTTTGCGTCCTGGTGTTTCTGGTAATTGTCGCCCTTTCCGCACCGGTGGTTGCACCGTATAACACTTACGACACCTCGACGATCGACATCATGGATGCCGAAATACCTCCTTCCTGGATGGAAGAAGGCGATGATAGATTCCTTTTCGGAACGGACATCCAGGGCCGCTGCTTGTTAAGCACAATGATTTACGGCCTCAGGGTGTCGTTTTTGATCGGTTGCGGAGCTGTTGCTCTCCAGGCATTCATAGGAATACTGGTCGGACTTTTTTCCGGTTATTTCGGGGGTAAAATCGACGGCTTCCTGATGAGGATCACCGACATCCAGTTTTCGATTCCATACCTGATCGTCGCGATTTTCGCCAGTGCGATATTCAAGCTCGCTTTCGGGGTCGGCAGGTACGAAGAGCTGGCGATCCCTCTTTTAATCATCATCATTGCGGTCTCCCACTGGCCTATATATGCCAGGACTGTAAGAGCTTCCGTGCTCGGTGAAAAGGGCAAGGAATACGTAGAGGCGGCACGCGTTATAGGCCTGAGCCGATGGGCGATAATGTTCAGGCATATATTGCCCAACACCATGACATCGGTTCTGGTGATTTCGACGATCCAGGTGGCGGAGGCAATCATGAGCGAAGCCGCCCTTTCTTTCCTGGGCCTGGGTATGCCGATTACAAAACCTTCCCTGGGCTCATTGATACGTGCAGGGTTCGAATACATTTTCAGTGGCTCCTGGTGGATTACCTTTTTCCCCGGCCTGCTGCTGGTTGTGTTTATCCTGGTTATTCTGCTGCTTGGGGATTGGCTGCGGGACGTGTTGAACCCGAAGCTTTATAAAGGTTGAATGGAAATGGCTCATTTGCTTGAAGTTCAGGATCTTGTCGTAAAATTTGCTCTCCGGTTCGGGGACCTGACTGCGATCGACGGGGCGAGCTTCACCTTGGACAAGAAGGAGCGGATGGGTCTTGTCGGCGAAAGCGGCGCCGGGAAATCGGTCACCGGTTTTGCGGTCATCAATTTATTGAGCAAACCCGGGTATATCGCAGGAGGAAGGGTTCTTTTCGAGGGAACCGAATTGAACAGTCTTTCCGACGAAGAGATACGCAAAATCCGCGGCAATCGTATAAGCATGATCTTCCAGGACCCGATGATGACCCTGAACCCGGTGCTGACGATCGGCACCCAGATGGTTGAAACTGTTCACGCACACAGAAAAATGAGCAACGCGGATGCAGTGGATCTCGCACTCGATAAACTCAAAAAAGTCTATATCCCCTCACCTGAAAAAAGACTTTCCCAGTACCCTCACGAGCTTTCAGGGGGAATGCGTCAGCGGATCGTGATTGCGATAGCATTGTTGACGGATCCTTCATTGATAATCGCGGATGAACCTACCACCGCTCTCGACGTAACCATCCAGGCAGGAATAATGGATTTGCTGGTTGAGCTGTGTGAGACCGAAGAAATGAGTATGATGCTTATAACTCACGATCTCGCGGTAGTTTCCCAGATAACTGAAAAAATCGCGGTCATGTATGCCGGAAAAATAGTGGAATCAGGCCTTACCGAAGAAATCATTCGATCCCCTCGGCATCCTTACACAAAAGGGTTGATCAACGCACTGCCCGGAGCAAGGGAAGCTGGAAGCCGACTTTACCAGATTCCGGGGATGATGCCGACATTGATGGATATTCCTCCAGGGTGCGCGTTTCATCCCCGCTGCAATGTCAGGACGAGCCGGTGTGAAATGGAAACGCCTGTGCTGGTGAGCGTCGACGACCGGGAACACATGGTTGCATGTCACGCATTGGGAGGAAATTTATGACGCAGGAAACCCCGTTGCTGGACATTCAAAACCTGGTGAAACATTTTGATATTTCGGGTGGATTACTCGACCAGCTGCGGTTTGAAAATGGTCGGCTCGTCCGGAAGCGGACGACCGTAAAGGCGGTAAACAAAGTAAGCTTTTCGATACATCCCAGGGAAACTATCGGGGTGGTTGGAGAAAGCGGCTGTGGAAAATCAACGCTGGCCAGGGCGGTCCTCGGCATTTATCCGCCTAACAGCGGCCGGATTCTATATAATGGCAAACAAATCAACGGCATCTCTCATGAAGCCATGCTTCCTTATCGAAAAAAAATGCAGATGATTTTTCAGGATCCGTACGCTTCCTTGAATCCCAGGATGACCGTTAAAAGGACCCTCGAGGAGCCGGTTCGCTTCCACAACAGGTCCCTTTCCACCGGAGAAGTCGCAGATAAAGTGGCTCAGGTTATGGAACAAGTGGGAGTTGATCCTAAATGGGCCGCCCGCTACCCCCACGAGTTTTCAGGGGGCCAGAGGCAGAGAATAAGCATAGCCCGTGCACTGACGGTGGACCCGGAGTTTATCGTCGCCGATGAGCCTGTGTCGGCGCTTGATGTTTCGATCCAGGCCCAGATATTGAATCTATTGATGACCGCTCAAGCGGAGCGTGGCTTGACATATATGTTCATAACCCATGATCTTTCTGTTGTGAAGCATATCAGCAGTCGTGTTGCGGTTATGTATCTGGGAACCATTTGTGAACTGGCTCCCACCGGCGAGCTTTTTGGATCACCCAGGCATCCTTACGCAAAAGCCTTGTTGAGCGCCATACCCAAGCTCGGAGTGCGCGACACCAAGCATATACGGCTTAAAGGAGAGGTCCCTACCCCGATAGATTTACCCTCCGGCTGCGTTTTCCATGCGCGATGCCATTATGCCCAGGATATTTGCCATCGCGAGACGCCTGTTCTTAAAAAAGTGGGAGACAATCATTATGTCGCCTGTTTTTTTCCGATCCAGTGATTTTTCCCTCTTTCAGTTGACATGAAACCGGAAGTATATATCCTGTAAAATGAAAACAGGGCAAGAAAGCCTCCGAGCCTTTTTCGGCGCTGTTTTTCCCTGGGTCGGGAGATTTTTTTGATCAGAAGATTCAAACGAGGATTTCATTATGACTATAATAAAGGGGCTTTCAATATTTACTGCAGTCGGCATCATTCTATTTTTTGCCGCCGGATGCGCACCTAGCCGTTCCGGGCAGGTTTATTCCATTGATCAGACACGCCGAGCCCAAACGGTTGAAACGGGCGTCGTTGAACAGGTAAGGGAAGTGCGCCTCGAAGGTACCAAATCCGGAGTCGGCGTGGTAGGCGGAGGCGTTGCAGGTGGAGTTCTCGGCAGCACCATCGGAAGCGGGCGCGGCTCGGCGATAGCTGCCGTGCTGGGAAGCATTGCCGGTGCTGCGGCAGGTGCCGCCGCAGAGGAGGGTGTCACACAAGCCGACGGTCTCGAGATTTTCGTACGGCTCGACGGTGGAGAGCTCATTTCCATAGTCCAGGAAAACGACGTGTGGTTTTCGCCCGGGGAAAGAGTTCAGATTTTGACCGGCCCCGATGGAACCACCAGGGTTCGCAAATAAACAGCCTGGAGCCCTTTACTTTTCAGCCTGGCCTGTACCCTGAGACTGAAACGGGACGGAAACATACTCGCGTTTAGCTGCGGCAACTGCACGGTTCGCGATGTCCTGCACCTTTTCATACGCGGCTTCATTCCTGCGTGACAGGTCCGCTATCTGCTCCTGCTGTGCTTTTACCAGGTTCTGCAGAGATTCAATTTTACTGGAAAGCACATTTTTTTCTCCTTCGAACCTGGATTCCAGCAGGGCCTTTTCCTTCTGAAAATCACTTGTGAGAAGTTCAGCGGTGGATTCGCCCGCGGCCCGTACTTCGGAGCCCAGTTTTTCCGGAAATGATTCCACTTCGTTACGCAATGCAGCCAGCTCGTTTTCCTGTTTTGCCACTGTTTCTTCACGCAACTCAAGCTCCGTCCGCCGCCGGCTGAGTTCCTGCTCAAAATCCCGCCGTTTTTCCTCGATTTCCTTCTCCAGCGTTTTCAGCTCGTCTTCCAGTGTATTTCTGCGCTGCTCCTGTTCGCGAGTAAAAGCATACTCGTATTCTTCCTTTTCACGCTGCCGCTGTTTTTTGATTGCTTCAGCCTGTTCCTTGGCCTCCCGCTCTCGGTCTGCCTTCTCCTTGTTCCAGCGTTCACGGATCTCGCGCATCTCCTGGTCGAATTCATCTTTCTTACGCTGTATTTCGGCTTCGAACTCCTCTTTTCTAACCTGCTGGGCCTGGATCAGCGCAGCCAAGTCCGATGCAGCGGTTTCCACCTGATAGATGGTGTCGAGTTCCTTCTGTTTTTCCTGCACCGCGGTTTCGATCTTGCGGTAAGTGGCTATTTCACTTTCGAAGCGGTCCGCCAACGAAGTGAGTTCGCGGCTGACAGCGCCACGCAGTTCCTGCAATCTCTGAACCGGGTCCTGAGATGCCTGGGCATCGGCGGCAGCAAGTGCGGCCTGCTTTTCGGCCTGTTTGCGCGCCTTTTCAGCGTCCAGCACCGCTTTATCCCTGGCCCCAAGCTGTTTCCTGGCCTCCTCGTAGGCATTGAGCAGTTCCTTCTTCGTGTTGGACATTGAAACATTCGGCAGCTCTTGTTGATTTGTCATGGCTGTTCCTTTCGTTTAAAAGCAAAATTTTCTAAACCGTTCCCATCTGGATATGCTGGATGGAAACGGACTCTGTTTACACACACAACAAGCAGGGGAAGCGGCGATAAAAGGGAGTTCCCATGCGATATTTTTGAATAGTGGCAATATAAAATTTATTCTAAATCCTTTTCAAGGAAATTTTTTAAAAATATAATCAAATAATGTATAAATGAAATTAATAAAACTATATATGTTATATAAACAAGCGGCTTCTGAAGCGAACTCAGGTTGTAAATAAAGGTCAACATCGTGGCGGTAATAAAAATTATTGATACCTTGCCCGTAAATACCGCTCCTACAACCATATCTTTAACATTCATCAAGTATACGGACATGATCGCTATGGCAAGATCCCTTATTCCTATGAAAAGCAAAAACTGAATCGGTATTTTCCCCTCGATGATCAAGAACAGCAAAACGGTGAGAATGCACATTTTGTCCGCAATCGGATCGAGTGCTTTGCCCAGGTTTGTCACCTGGTTCGTCCTTCTCGCTATGAATCCATCGAGTGCATCCGAGATAATCGCTAAAAAGATCAGGACAGTCGCGAAAATCATGTGCCCACGGCTCAGAAGGAGCGCAATAGGAAAACCCATCGCCCCTCGCAGGATGCTCAGGATGTTTGAAATCGTCCATACCCTTTCCGGAGTCATCACTCTTTTTTTATCGAATTCGTTCACGCTGAAATCCCCGTGAAAACCAGCAACTGTCGCGGCCGTGCATAAACAAACAACCAGCGATCGTCGAATATCGACTGGTCAATCTATAGCATGGTTTTTCGCGAAGCCGCAAACATTTACACGGAAGATGCTTCATTGCTTCCGGAATTCCAAAAGCAAGTCCGCAAGTTCCGCAAACCCTTTTCCACTTTCCTCTGTAGTGATGTAGGCCGGCAACCGACGCATGCATCCTGCAAACTTGAGGACGTTTCTGACCCCTACCGAACAGGGAAAAGCTTCGAAAAGGGGTTCGTCGTTGGGTGAATCACCACAAAACACAAAACTTTCCCGGCAAGATGAAAGATCCAGCCCGATGCGCTCGCGAAGAAATATCGAAATCATCGACAGCTTATTGTAATGGCCGAACCATCCGTTTACATGGATTGAGGAGACTTTACATTCAGCTCCGTGACGTTTGAAGATGTTGCATATCGTTTCAACCGCCGTCGAATCGAGCGGGATGACATCTTCGCAGTAGTCTATAGCCAGGTCGGCTTCACGGTAGGCCTGATCACTCGCCAGTGCGGCCCCGGGCACCGAATCGAGTATCTCCTCTTTCAATCGATTCAGTCGGCGCCGTTTGGATTGACGGACCTCTGTAGAATCCAAAAATCGTCTTTTTAATCTGTGCTCCCCGGTATCATACCAGAAATAAAAAGCGCCGTTTTCTCCGACCACGCCATCAACGGGCCACATCCTGGCAATATGGTCGCACCAGCCGGCCGGCCTTCCGGTCACCGGCACTACCAGCAATCCGGACTCCTTTAAGTCCCAGAGAGCTTTAAATGCAACAGGGGGTATTTTGCCGGCGGAGGTAAAGGTGTCATCAATATCAAAGAATACTCCTTTAAGTTTCCGCGCGGTTTCCGCAGGCAAGTCGGCAATCGACGACATCATCTTAAAGTACCTGTCAAAATAATTTCGAAAAACAATGCCCATCACTTAACACAAATGCGATCCATTTGTCAGCATCAGATATTGAGTTAGTTTCCATCCGGCATTTCCGGATGGGCACGAGTCAACTCTTCCCTACCTCCTGTTTCGAACATTTGAATTTTGGTCATTCGAATTTGTTTCGGATTTCGACATTCGAATTTCGAATTTTTCTTTTACCGATTAACTGGTAACCGATAACTAATAACCAATAAATAATAACCAATAACAGAAAAACGGATCTCATTTCTTGCAGGTCACCAAAAATAAAAAACAATTTATTGACACTTCATTTGCCGTTTACTAAGTTCTCCCGGCAATTATCAGCCGGCAGCTTGACCTCCACCGGAAAGTTCTTACATTTTAATTCAACGCTAAGGGTACCAGCCCTTACCAGCAGTGTTTAATATTCTGACCGCGGACGAGGAGAAAAATGAAGACAACTGTTGAAGAAATTAGCTCCACTATGAAAAAAATCGTCGTCGAAATAGACGAGAACGAAGTGGCTCGGAAACTGGACGAAGCTTACCATGCGCTTTCACTCAATGTCAAAATCCCCGGCTTCAGGCCGGGAAAAGCTCCCAGAAGTCTCCTGGAAACCCGTTTTGGCCCCCGGGTTCGAGAAGATGTCTCGCGGGATTTTGTCGCGAATACACTTCCCACCGCTCTTACCGAAGCCAATGTAAATCCGCTCGGATACCCCGAAATCGAAAAAGACGTTCCAAAGAAGGGAAAACCTTTTGTTTATTCTGCTTCCTTGGAAGTACGCCCCGTTTTCGAGGTCAAAGAGTACAAGGGAATTGAGATCGAAAAAGAAAAGGTGGAAGTAACCGATGAGCAGGTTCAGGCCAAGCTTGAATCCATTGTCCAGTCGCACGGAAAACTCAAGCCCGTCGAGGATCGGGCAACAGTCGAAGAAGACGACTACGTGGTGCTTGATTACCAAGCCTTTGAAGGCGATGAACCCCTTGAAGACATATACGCCGAGAATTACATGCTTCAGGTGGGCAGCGGGGATTTCCACCAGTCGTTTGAAAAATCCCTGGTTGGCCTCGAAAAAGGGAGTCAAAAGGACATAGAAGTTGATTTCGAAGAAACCTATCATCATTCGAAGCTGGCTGGTAAGCATATCCTTTTTCGCGTAACGATATCAGACATCAATACGATTGAGTTGCCCCCTCTTGACGATGACTTTGCGCGGGGGCTGGGCGGAGACTTCTCTGATCTCGAAGATCTTAAGAACAAACTCAGGGAGTCGATGCTGAGCGAGATGGAAAGAAGGGTCGACAAAGAGGCAAGACAGCGGCTGCTTGAAAAAATATCCACTTCCGTGGAAATCGATTTACCGCAGGTTCTGGTAAACTCCGAATTGAGTTATGCAATTGACAGCGTAAAGCAGAATCTTGCCAGGAGCGGGCTGAGCGTTGAGAAAGCTGGCATTTCGGATGAAAAACTGGGGGAGGATCTTCGGCCGGCATCTGAAAAGCGTGCGAAGGAATTGCTCATACTGGGGCAGATCGCCCGTCAGGAAAATCTCGATGTGGAGGATTCGGACCTGGATGATGCCTTCAACGGCATAGCTGCGGCCGCATCGCAACCCGCCGAGGTTATGCGCCGTTACTATGAAAGTAAGGGGCTTATGGACAGCCTTAAGGAAAAAATATTAGAAGAAAAGACATTGAAGTACCTTATTGATAATGCTAATCTAATAGAAGTTGACAGTCTGAAAGGCTGACAATTTGGTAATTCAAGGGAGGTATTTGAAGTCAATGCTTATACCGATGGTGATAGAGCAGTCGAGCAGAGGGGAGCGTGCATATGATATTTATTCCCGTCTGCTTAAGGACCGAATTATATTCATGGGAGAACAGGTGACGGATAACACGGCTAACCTTATGATAGCCCAGATGCTGTTCCTGGAATCAGAAGATCCCGATAAAGACATCAACCTTTATATTAACTCCCCTGGAGGTTCCGTGACTGCAGGGCTTGCGATTTACGATACCATGCAATACATCAAACCGGAAGTCGCCACGATATGCATGGGGCAGACCAGCAGCATGGCTGCATTGCTGCTTGCGGCGGGAGCCAAAGGAAAGAGATTTTCGCTTCCCAATGCCAGGATACTTATACATCAACCTATGGGCGGCGCCCAGGGGCAAGCGACGGACATAGACATACACGCAAGGGAAATTCTAAAAATCCGCGAACGTTTGAATGAAATATTGCAGCGACACACCGGCCAGGATATCGAGAAGATTCGCCGGGACACAGAACGCGACTACTTCATGAGCGCGGAAGAAGCGAAAAAGTATGGCGTCATCGACAAGGTGATCGCAAAAAGAGAAATACCACCAAAGGAGTCCACAGCATAAGGAGATATTAATTTATGAGTAAAAAAAGGGATTCCATAGATGATTTGACATGCTCATTCTGCGGCAAGGGGCAGGATGAAGTAAAAAAGCTCATCGCCGGCCCGTCGGTGTATATCTGCGATGAATGCATACAGCTGTGCAACGAGATTATCGCTGAAGAGTACAGCCAGGATGTAGATGAAGCCGAAATGGCCAAATTGCCCAAGCCCACTGAAATCAAATCCATACTCGATGAATACGTGATCGAGCAGGAAAAGCCGAAAAAAATTCTTTCGGTGGCTGTTCATAATCACTACAAACGTATACACACGAAGATGGACATGGACGGCGTGGAGATTCAAAAGAGCAACATCCTTTTGATCGGTCCCACGGGTTCCGGCAAAACTCTCCTTGCCCAGACTCTTGCGAAAATTTTGAATGTACCTTTCACTATCGCGGATGCAACCACGCTCACGGAGGCGGGTTATGTCGGTGAGGATGTGGAAAACATCGTCCTCAGCCTGGTTCAAATGGCCGACTACGATGTTGATGAAGCATGTAAAGGCATCGTTTACATTGATGAAATCGACAAAATCGCACGTAAATCCGACAGCCCTTCCATAACCAGGGACGTCTCCGGAGAAGGCGTTCAGCAGGCCTTGTTGAAAATAATTGAAGGTACACTGGCCAATATTCCTCCCAAAGGCGGAAGAAAACATCCACAGCAGGATTTTGTAAAGGTGGACACCAGTAATATTCTTTTCATCTGCGGCGGCATGTTCAACGGCCTGGATCGAATCGTTCGAAATCGGCTCGGTAAAAGAGTCATGGGATTTGAAGCTGATATCCAGGGGAAGAGCGATTTGGATCAAGGAGAGGTGCTTTCGCAGGTTCAACCAGAGGATTTAATTAAATTCGGACTTATCCCTGAGTTTATAGGCCGTATACCCGTAATGGCGACCTTGAATGAATTAAGCCAGGAAGCCCTCGTACGGATATTGACAGAACCAAAGAATGCACTGGTAAAACAATATAAAAAGCTGTTTGAACTTGAAGGCGTGGAGCTTAAATTCACCGACCAGACGTTGATCGAGGTCGCCAAGCAGGCACTGGCCCGAAAGTCTGGTGCCAGAGGCCTCAGAGCGATTCTTGAAGCGATTATGTTGGATATAATGTACGATATACCTTCCACCAGTGGAATTCGCGAATGTATTATCGGTGAAGAAGTCATTACAAAAGGAAACGCACCTCTTCTCCTGTATGAAAAGCAAGGGAAGAAGGAAAACCAAGCGAATTGCGGGTGATTATATGTTTAAATCAGAGAACGAAAATGAATCCGTCTATGGAGATCAGCTGTTTTTCCCTCTTTTGCCACTAAGGGACGTCGTGGTATTTCCAAATGTCGTCGTTCCCCTTTTTGTCGGCAGGGACAACTCCATCAGGGCTCTGGAATATGCTATGTCCCACCGCAAGGAAGTATTCCTTGCGACGCAAAAGGAGGCTAAAGTCGATGATCCCAAGCCTAAGGACATTTACAGCTACGGCACCATCAGCGTGGTGCTTCAGCTGCTGAAACTGCCGGACGGCACGGTTAAAGCTTTGATAGAAGGCAAATCACGGGGCCGAATCGAAAATTTCATAGATCGCAACGGCTTTATGATAGTGGAGGTGTCGAAATCTCCGCGCTCCGGCCGGGTGGACGTGGAAACCGAGGCCTTGGTCCGTGCGGTGAACTCGGGGTTTACCGAGTATGCCAAGCTTAACAACAAAATCAGCCAGGAAATCGTTAATACGGTAACCTCCATTGAAGATCCGGAAAGACTGGCGGACACAATAGCAGGTCATCTTCCCCTTCGAGTAAGCGATAAACAGATGCTTCTCGAAACAGAAGATCTCAATAAACGATTAGAAAGGCTTTTTGAGAAGCTGAGCAGTGAGCTGGATATCCTCCGTCTTGAAAACCGCCTGCGGTCCCGTGTCAAAAAACAGATGGAGAAGACACAGAAAGATTATTACCTGAACGAGCAGATGCGGGCCATTCAAAAAGAAATGGGGGGAAAGGACGATTTCAAGGCCGAGCTCGATGAACTCGAGAAACGCATCAAGCGTAAGAGGCTCACTAAAGAGGCCCACTCCCGGGTGAAGCAGGAATTCAAGAAGTTGAAGATGATGTCTCCCATGTCCGCTGAAAGCACGGTGGTGAGAAATTACATCGACTGGATTCTTTCGATCCCGTGGTATGAAAAAACCAAGGCCAAGTTGGATGTGGACGAGGCTGAAAAGATTTTGAATGAAGATCACTATGGCCTTGAAAAACCCAAGGAACGGATTCTGGAATACCTTGCGGTGCAAAAACTCACGAAAAAGCTCCGCGGGCCCATACTTTGTCTGGTCGGCCCTCCGGGAGTCGGTAAAACCTCGCTCGCCAAATCAGTTGCCAGGGCGACGGGAAGGAATTTTGTCCGCCTTTCCCTGGGTGGTGTACGGGACGAAGCGGAAATAAGAGGCCACAGGCGCACCTATATCGGGGCGATGCCCGGTAAAATCATCCAGTACCTTAAAAAGGCTAAAACCAGCAACCCGGTGTTTTGCCTGGATGAAGTGGATAAAATGAGCACCGATTTCCGGGGAGACCCCTCAGCGGCCCTTCTCGAGGTGCTGGATCCCGAACAGAATTTTGCGTTCAGTGACCATTACATGGACCTGGATTACGATCTGTCCGATGTTTTCTTCATCACAACCGCAAACAACCTACACAGCATTCCCTTGCCCCTTCAGGACAGGATGGAGATTATACGGCTGGCGGGTTATACGGAACTGGACAAATTGAATATCGCAAAACAGTTCCTGGTAAAGAAACAGGTTGAAGAAAACGGGTTGAGCTCCGATAATATTTCGTTCAGTGACGGTGCGATCCTTACCCTGGTCAGGCATTATACACGGGAAGCCGGCGTGCGGAACCTGGAACGCGAAATATCTTCAATCTGCCGCAAGGTTGCAAAAGTGGTGGCCAAAAAGGGTCCCGAAACATCGATTTCGGTAGGCAGCTCCTCGATTGGAAAATATTTGGGTGTGCCCAAATTCCGTTACGGCCGTTCGGAGGAGAAGGACGCCGTTGGAGTCTCCACAGGCCTTGCCTGGACCGATGTTGGCGGTGAGCTTCTGCAGATCGAAGCCACAGTCATGCCAGGAAAAGGAAACCTGGTGCTTACCGGAAAACTCGGTGATGTGATGCAGGAATCCGCACGGGCGGCCTTGAGCTACGTAAGGTCACGCGCAAGACAACTTAGATTGCCCGACAATTTTTATGAAAAAACCGATATCCACGTGCATGTGCCGGAAGGAGCGATCCCGAAAGACGGTCCATCCGCCGGTATCACCCTTGCCACGGCCATGGTATCCGCGTTGACCCAATACCCCGTCAGCCGGGAAGTGGCTATGACCGGTGAAATCACGCTGAGAGGCCGAGTTCTTCCTATAGGAGGATTAAAGGAAAAGATACTCGCCGCTCACAGGGGTGGGCTCACCAAGGTGATGATACCTGAGGAAAACAAGAAAAATATCGAGGAAATACCCAAGAAGGTTTTAAAGAAAGTCGAAATCATTCTTGTTGGGCACATGGATAAAGTATTGACCAATGCACTCGTAATAGGTGAGGGAGAGCAGCTTTTCGCGCCTGAGGAAGAATGCACTCCTTTCCGCCTAGGGGAACTGGTGCAGGTGGAAAGCGAAGTGGAACCGGATTTACATATTCCGGCCCATTGAATTTTTGTTGACAACGCAGCGCGATCTTGGTAGATAGATACGTTCTCGACGCAGGCGGGTAGCTCAGCGGGAGAGCATCGGCCTTACAAGCCGGGGGTCACGGGTTCAAATCCCGTTCCGCCTACCA
>JAWOBE010000189.1:0-3095 GCA_046498185.1 Desulfatiglandaceae bacterium
CAAGATTATGTCGTTGTCTTTTATCCTGAACCGTTTGCCCTTGTAGGTGCCGCAGAAGGTGCATTTATCGTGGGAGCAGCCCGTTGTGACCTGAAGCAGTATGCTCATCGCCTCACTGGGCGGCCTTATACAGGTTCCTTCATAATGCATTCCGTCGCTTGCAGCTTCACATTCCATAATCCTATCTCCCCTGATTTTGAATATATCAATAGATTTATCAATACTTATAAGTTCGGGAAGCGAAAAGTCAATCCGGAGTTCATCTCACACAAAAATTATGGCATGTCATTGTGGGAGCGGTTTTCAACCGCGGTCACGACCGCTTGAGAATACATCCGCCAGCCTATTTGGATACGTTTGGGGTGGACAATCGATGTAAAAACGGTAAAATAACAACCTCTCCAGATGATGTTCAATCCATAAAATACAATCTGGTGATTTTTTACACTGAAAAGGAGGGGAGAAAATATGATTCTGGACAGTATCATAAAACGCAGGAGCATCCGGTCGTTCACCGACGAACAGGTCTCGGCCGAACATTTGTCCTTATTGATCGAGGCGGGATTGAGAGCGCCGTCCTCGATGGGTAATAAACCCTGGCATTTCGTGGTGGTAACCGAAAAATCCCTGCTTGCAGAACTTGCGTCGGCCAAGCCCCACGGAGGATCTTTTCTGAAGAATGCACCGCTTGGCATTGCGGTATGCGCAGACCCATCGAAGTCGGATGTATGGGTGGAAGACGCGTCCATCGCGGCGGTATTCATTCAGCTTACAGCCGAATCATTGGGCCTCGGAAGCTGCTGGGTACAGCTTCGCAATCGTAAACACGACGAAAGGAAGCCAGCGGGCAATTTTGCAGCGGAAGTTCTCGGCATTCCTGACGGGCTGGAAGTGGAATGCATCATCGGCGTCGGACACCCCGCAGAGCAGAAACCTCCCCGGTCCAGGGAGGAACTTCTCTGGGACAGGGTATACTTGAACCGCCACGGAAACCCGTTCGATTCCGGGGCTTGAGAAAATTCGTACGGACGAATTGGTGGCCTGATGTTAATTGTCCGTCCGCTTCTATTGAAGAAGCGGACGGTTTCAATCAAAATCAATACCAGGAGGAAAGCAGATGAACCTTCACCCCCTCGCAGGAACGACGGCTCCCGGCTCGATGCTCTTAAATGTCGAGAAACTGGTGGCAGCCTACTACGACACGGGGATCGATCCCGGAGATCCTGCCTGCGCGGTGAAGTTCGGAACCTCCGGTCACCGGGGCTCTTCTCTCACCGGCAGTTTCAACGAGGCCCATGTGCTGGCGATCACCCAGGCGATCTGCGATTTCAGATCATCCCAGGGGATCACCGGTCCGCTTTTCATCGGGATGGACACGCATGCGCTTTCCGCTCCCGCGCACGGAACCGCTGTTGAAGTCCTCGCTGCAAACGGCGTCAATGTGAGAATACACCGAAACGGAGGATACACTCCGACCCCGGTCATTTCCCATGCCGTGCTTACCCATAACCGGAAAAATCCCTCGGCGGTCTCAGACGGCATAGTTATAACCCCCAGCCACAATCCCCCTGAAGACGGCGGAATCAAATACAATCCACCGCACGGAGGGCCGGCCGGTTCGGAAGTGACCGGATGGATCGCCGAAAGGGCCAATACCCTGATGAAGAATGGAAACAGGGATGTGGCCAGAATTTCGCTGGATCGCGCGCTGAAGAGCGAGACGACTCGGGAATATGATTTTGTGACGTCCTATGTGAAGGATCTTGGGGCGGTCGTCGATATGGAAACCATCCGCGCTTCCGGTCTGCGCATGGCCGCTGATGCGATGGGTGGATCGGGCCTTGGATTCTGGGCCCCTATCGCAGATTATTACGGCCTTGATATAAACGTTTTTCACGACGTTCCGGACCCCGCTTTCAGCTTCATGCCTCTCGATCATGACGGCAAGATCCGTATGGACTGTTCTTCACCCTATGCCATGACACGGGTGATCGAAATCGGTAAGAAATACGACATCGCGTTTGGAAACGATCCGGATTTCGATCGTCACGGAATCGTAACTCCCCGAGAGGGCTTGATGAATCCCAACCATTTTCTCGCTGTTTCTGTCTGGTATTTATTTCGAAACAGGCTGGAATGGAACGAATCCACCGCGGTCGGAAAGACGCTCGTCAGCAGTTCGATGATCGACCGGGTGGCCGGAGCCCTGGGTAGACAGGTGAAGGAAATGCCCGTCGGGTTCAAATGGTTTGTTGACGGTTTGCTGGACGGTTCACTGGGATTCGGCGGAGAAGAGAGCGCCGGTGCGAGTTTCCTCAGGAAAAAAGGCTATCCATGGACCACGGACAAGGACGGCTTTATAATGGATCTGCTGGCCGCCGAAATCACCGCAAAAACCGGGAAGGATCCTGCAGCACACTACAGGGAGCTGACATCGCTTTTCGGCACCCCGTGTTTCGAAAGAATCGACGAGCCTGCGACCCCCCGACAGAAGGAAGCGCTTGCCCGCCTATCTCCCGGCAATGTCAAGATGACTCAGCTCGCCGGTGAACCGATAACGGCCGTTCTCACGACGGCACCTGGAAACGGTGCGCCCATAGGAGGCCTGAAGGTTGCTTCAGAGAGTGGGTGGTTCGCAGCCCGTCCATCCGGGACTGAAGACATATACAAAATCTACGCGGAAAGCTTCAACGGCGAGGAGCATTTGAGAAAGATCCAGAAAGAGGCCCGTGCCGTTGTGCTTTCTGCATTGTCCGAAGCGGGCCTCTGAGAAAACTTCAACCGCAGGAGGCCGATGCTACTGGGCTTTGCCTTCTTTTTTCTTCTGTTTTTTCTGCTGGCGTTTGCTCGGCCCGGTATCTTCCTCCTGGCCCTTCTTTTTACTTTTTTTCACTTTCGGCGCCGCCAGTTTTTCCGCTTTCCGGGCCGCCATTTCCTCGGCCTTTTTTTCCAGGGCTTCGATGGCTTTAAGCCTTGCATCTGTCTCGCGGATCTTTGCCCTGATCATTCTGAGACCGCTGTCCTTTACAGTGTCTTTTCCCTGGATGCCCTGGCCCGCCAGGATAGCAAGCCTTTCATCGAGCTGTTTTTCGAGG
>JAWOBE010000003.1:0-3802 GCA_046498185.1 Desulfatiglandaceae bacterium
CGATGCGGCGCTTGATCACATCAAGCACGCGAAGAAATGCTACTCAAAAGCCGGCCTTGATGCCGACTGGCAGACGGTGGTTGCCGATGTACGCAAAAGGCACTTTCGCAAGAAGGGATTTATGGCCGGGTTCGAGGATATCGTCACCGGCGCACCTAAAAAAGTTGAGCCGTCTTTTCTGGAACGTGCAAAGGCACGTTGGCCAAGAAAACCGAAGAGGACCTGAATCAGGTTCTGAAGAGCAGGTTCGGGAAAGAAAATCATCATGGAGTCAAGATCGACAACCAAAACGGCCAAAATTGAATGGTCGGGACGCATTCAGGCCGTGCAGCCCCGTATTCGGCTGATGCGGTCTTTCGACGAGCGGAGCCACAGCTATCTGGGGTATGTACTTCTGTTTGGAGGGACAATCGATGATGAACCGGGCGAATTCATAATTGCGCTCGGGAAGGCCGCACAAGCGAAGCATCGATTTCGAGTCGGCATGGAGGTGAGCGGCCTGGCGGTTCCCGTTCCTGATCCGCGGCTTGAGACGGCCGGATTCTACAAGGCAAGCGGTCTGAGGATAATAAATGATGCTGAAGGTGATTTCCCGGCTGGTCCACCGTTTCATGGCATGCCGCCCGACCTTGAAACCTATCGCAGCCGTGGGCATCGGCGTCTGGACACCCGGAAGTATGACGCCAAGTGCACGACCTGTATCTGGGGCTGTCGCATGCCGGTGGAGATGATTATTGACCACTGGAATCCGTCCAAGAAACGGTACCGGTTCGAGACCTTCTGTTACGGACCGAAAAGCTGCGCTTTTTACAAGGCCGGACCGACGCGCAAGGTGCCGGGGCGAAAGGGCATGTCCTACACCGAGGAAGATTGGGTCGACGAAGACGCAACCGCCCACCGGGGGCCGGATGATTGAGGGTTTATGCTCCCAGTGGCAAAAAACCGCCGTGCGGCTATTGGGTAATGTTGAGTGAATTGGGTCGCGAATTGGTCAACGAAATACAGGTTGTGCGGGAGATTTATTTTCCGAGAATGGATTAATGGCAAAAAATACTGATAAAACGACGAGCTCCGATAAAGGCGAGATCATTCTGTATCGGTCGCCGGACGGCAAGGCTGCGCTGGATGTGCGCCTTAAGGGTGAAACCCTGTGGCTCAACCTCACCCAGATGGCCGGGCTGTTTGAACGGGACAAATCCGTCATCTCTCGTCACCTGAGAAATATATATAAAACCGGTGAGTTGAACCGGGAAGTAACTGTTGCATTTTTTGCAACAGTTCAAGACGAGGGTGGGCGACAGGTTGAACGTCAGCTCGAATATTTCAATCTCGACGCGATTATATCTGTGGGTTACCGAGTTAATTCCAAGCGAGGCACCCAGTTTCGCATCTGGGCCACCAATGTCCTTCGGGATCACTTGCTCAAGGGGTACTCCGTCAATCAGCGACGCCTGAAGGAATTGCGTCGTTCTATCAGGCTTGTGGGACAGGTGCTGGACCGTTACGAGGTGGATTCGGACCAGGCCAAGGCCCTGCTGCGGGTCGTTACGGATTACGCCTATGCCTTGGATCTACTGGATGATTACGATCATCAGCGCATCAGCGTGAGACAAGTGCGCAAAGGCAAGGTAAGGGCCGTTTCGCACAATGAGGCCATGCAGATCATCGCCCAGCTTCGCAAGGCCTTTGGTGCGTCCACGCTGTTCGGCAAAGAGAAAGATGACAGCCTGGAAAGCTCGCTCCAAACTATCATGCAATCCTTCGATGGACGAGACCTGTATCCCAGTTTAGAGGAGAAGGCCGCCCATCTGTTATACTTTCTGGTTAAAAACCACAGCTTCGTGGACGGCAACAAACGCATCGCTGCGGCATTATTTCTCTGGTTTATGGAGAAAAACCGTGCCCTTTATCGCAAAGACGGCTCCAAGCGGATTGCCGACAACGCATTGGTGGCCATCACACTGATGATCGCAGAGAGCCATCCTGCAGATAAAGAGACCATGGTCAAGCTGATCGTCAACTTGATTAACAGCCGGAATTAAACCATTGGTGTGGAACAATATCGAGCTGTGACATACTATGACAAGAGCTGTGACAAGCTGTGACATGGGGTCTGAAGCCAAAGCAAACTGGAAATTTGAATTGACGACGGTTCCGGATCGCCGGGAGCGGCCTGGCTTTAGATAAGCCTTTGAAATTGAAGGTTTTCGGTTAACAGCCGGAGAACGAGAACGGTTATGAAAAGGGTCGCACATGGGGAGCCAAAAAACAATACCCGGCCACATCGGCCGGGTTTCTTTTTATATCAATTAGATATTCAGCCAAGCCGGTTGGCCCACAAACATGCCAGTTCATACACCTGCGAACATTTTTTCAGGCTTTGCCTCTTCTATGCCCTTCATCAACTCATTTGCAATATTGGAACTTTCAATGCGCATGATGCTTTCCTGGGCACTCCCGTAGCTCAACAGGTTGATACTGCCGTACCACACGACCTTTTGATCCATGACGGCGAACTTTTGATGGATACAGGATTTGAAATAGACCCTGACGCCGCTATCTTTCAGAAGGTCCAATGCCCTTTGCATAGCGGTGTGATCTTTCGGAGGAAAATCCTCTTTCGGGCGGGTTACGACAATAACTGGGAGATTCTTCGCGGTTGAGATTTTCAAGTGTTGAACCATTTGATGAGTCCGCATTTTCCTGACAAACGGGCTTACAATCACAATCCCCTTTCCTGCAGCAACGATATCCTGGTTGAAAACAGGCAAAAAATTATCTTTATCGAAAATGATATTTAAAGGCGCATCTATAGCCTCCTCACCCTTGGCTTTATAGCCCATTGAGGCGTATCCGTTCAGCCTTTTGTGATACATGCTCTCCAGCATCTTTACCTGGATATCCACATAATCATAAATCCGTACCTCTTTTTTGGTTTTGAAGAGGCGATGTAGCCTTCCGGCATATTGCTGTAGTGTGCCTTTCCAGGATATGGGCATGGCCAAAAATAAAGTATCAAGACGCGGTTCATCAAAACCTTCCCCGATAAAATGACCGGTCGCCACCAGTACAATAGGTTTTTCGGAAGGAATATCGGCGATACGTTCAAAGGCTTTCTGCGTTGATTTCTTTCCCATACGGCCCGTCAAGGTTATGATATCCGGAATATGTTCGTTTAACTTTCTTGCGAGATTATCAACATGGGCTGTTCGGAGGGTCAGCACAAGACAACTTCTGCCCTGGTGATGGTTTTTCAATACATCTTCGATGATCTGCTGATCCCTGAAATCATTATCCACGATTTCGGCATACAATGCTTGGATGGTAATGTCTTTCGGATCAACGGCCAAAGGCATTCTCAAGGAAGTAAACCGTGGGATAATATAGTGATCAAAAGGCCTGTTTTCCGCCTGCTTTTTCGGGTCGTCCCGATACCGAATCGGTCCGCAATGCATGAATAGAATTGGATGATGTCCATCTTTTCTTGTCGGTGTAGCGGTCAGGCCATAAACATGTTTTGCGTGAGCGGTTTTCAGGATTTGCTCATAGGTGAAAGCTGAGGCATGGTGGCACTCATCGGCAATGATCACGCCGTAGTTTTTAACGCATTCCTTGACTTCTCCCTGCCGGCTCAAAGATTGCATCACGGCAATATCGATAATTCCGCTTGAAGTGTTTTTACCCGCGCCAATTTGTCCGATGATGCTTCTTTCCTTCTTACGGCCCCTTTTTTTTATAAGATTTGCTGTAAGATATAACTTAGAATCCCCACCTCCAGAATTGGCAAGGCGCTTAAGTTTTT
>JAWOBE010000081.1:0-17889 GCA_046498185.1 Desulfatiglandaceae bacterium
CAAAACTGATCAAAGGTTTTCTTTTTCAACTGGAAGCCCATGGCCACACCGGCATCCGGTGAGAAGGGAAAGAAATTGGTGCAGAAACCAAGGGAAATCGTCGTTTTACTGCAAAACGGTGACCTCGAGACGGGGGAGTTCCAGGGAGATTTTGACCCTCAGGTGATTGAAACTCTTGCCGTATTTGCCGACAGGGCAGGTGGCGGGTTTTCGGGAAATTGTTATCAATGCCATTGTTCATCGGGATAAAGCATTTTTTTTGGGGCATTAGGGCACACTCATGGTTTGCCGGTGGTTTTCGTGGAAAAAGGAGAGGTGAAAATGGTGAAATTTTTGTTTTCAGATATCGAAGACGCCTTCATGTATATTTCTTCGGCAGGGTATGGAATGAACTCGGCTGTTCTGTGCAAAGATACCGGAAAGATTTTTTACCATTCGGAATTTTCCGATATCGACGACATGGAAGAGGCGGGTGATCTTGATTGGGACCAGCGCATTGAGATCCCGCACAAGGTGGAACTCGGGCTGGGCAAGGATCTTGTCTTTGAATTTGTGGAGGAATACCTCCCTGACGATCACGAGCGGGTTCGGAAGATTTTCCGTCGCAACGGGGCGTATTCTCGATACAAAGACCTCCTGGATAGGAGAGGCCTTCTGGAAAAATGGTACGAACTAGAGAACGCTCGTGAAACAGGGGCCATCCGCGAATGGTGTGAAGAAAATGAAATAGAATTGGAAGACGGGAACGCTGGATTATAGTTGATTCGTGGGAATAGCCCCTAAGAATTATGCAAGACGATGATAACGAATCGACTTCAGACGATCGAGCATGTTCTTGGTTTCACGGGGTCTGATGCGCTTCCTCCGAAATTTCTGCTATAACAACAGTTGCATAACTGTCCGAGCTATTAGGACATCGGGCAGAAAAAGCCACCAGCGAAGGGATCACCAACAACGAAAGTGCGAAAAAAGCTGGACACTTCTATGAAACGGGGCGAATGTGACAGGCATTGATTTTTCGGAGAGGTGTATCAGGTACGCAAGAGAAGTCGCCGCCCGCGGGCAGTTGAACATCAGCTACGTGCAGCAGGACGACCTCTGCCTTGAAACAGAAGACCGGTTCAATCTTGTGCTGATGATTATGTGCGATTTCTGCGCTCGCAGGCCAACACAAAGAGAAGGCATTCTGAGCAAATTCCACCGCACTCCATTCGCGCCGGTTTTGGCGGTCGACTGAAAATTTTACTTGTAGGAAATACAGGAGGACTGAAATGAAAATAATTACCCTGCAAGGAAGCCCCAGAAAAAAAGGAAACACTGTTAAAGTACTTTCCTGGGTTGAACAAGAGCTTAAAGCCTTGGGTCACGATGTTGAATCCATCTTTTTGAATACTAAAAACCTTAAAGGGTGTCTTGCTTGTGGCAAATGTAAGGAGAAGCCGAATACAGTCGGATGCGTCCAGGAAGATGATATTCCGGAAATATTAGAAAAGATGACCAGGGCTGATCTGGTGATTTTCGCATCGCCGCTCTATTTCTGGGGAGTGTCCGCTCAATTAAAGACCGTAATTGATCGAACATACAGTTTTTATGTTAATTATCATCAACCTGGCCATTTTTCACTGGTTGATGGTCAGCGCCAGGCTTTGCTGGTAACCGGTGCGGGTCCATATGAAAACAACGCCGAGGCCACTTTCACTGCGTTTGGCCGTATGCAAGGCCCACACAAGGCGGTAAACGCCGGCGGACTTTTCATCGGTTCATGTTCAACACCGGAAAATCTGGATGACAGCATAAAAGACAAGGCGGTGGCATTCGCCCATAAAATAGTAGGATAGAGTTCCAATTACAGTCGTTGCGTGCATGGCGAGATATTTTAGAAACAGATTCATCAAGGGATCCACTTTCAAGTTCCTGGCGGAAGAGAAACCAAGAAAGTTTGACGAGGGGTCATCACAACGAAAAACTTGATAGCCCCGGTGCCTTACATCATGTGATGAGCCGGGGAACAGAGGGAATAAATATATTTTATAATAAGCCTGTAATGTTGGCCGCAGCTTACCCCTGGCGTTCACTGCCGAAAACCGGGTTTGACAAATAATGATTTTAGTATTACTATTACCGGTATTACTACTATCTGAGGTGCAGTCATGAGAGTCACTACAAAAGGGCAAGTCACGATACCACAGGAAATTCGCGAAAAACTGGGGATCACGCCTGCCGTTGAAATTGATTTCATAGAGGAAAAAGGCCGGGTTTATTTGGTTAAAAGGAAAGGAAAGCCAAAAACATTTCATAAATTCAGAAAGTTAAGAGGAGTAGCCGATGTTAAAATGACAACAGACGAAATAATGGCTCTCACAAGAGGCGAAAAATGAAAGGGGTCCTTGTTGATTCTAATGTCATCCTGGATGTTTTTTCCAATGATTTGAAATGGGCTGATTGGTCAGAATCCAAATTAGAGGAATATAGCGAGCACACTTTCTTGTACATCAATGCAATTATCTATTCTGAAATATCGATCGGATTTAATTTTATAGAGGATTTGGAGTCTGCAATAAGCAAGGTTGGATTCCAACTGCTGGAGATACCAAAAGAAGCACTCTTCCTGGCTGGCAAAGCATACATCAAATATAAGAGAAGAAAGGGAGTGAAAAGGACGGCCTTGCCTGATTTCTTTATTGGTGCGCAAGCTGCGGTGTTAAACTTAGAGCTATTAACCAGGGATGTTTCAAAATATCAATCATACTTTCCTACTGTAAAACTGATAGCGCCATAGAAATTTTCATGACTGGCATCGAAGAAACCCATGAACCAGATGACTTAAAACCCCCGGCGCTAATGGAATACGATCACGAGCGGGTTCGGCAGTTTTTCCGACGCAAGGGAACCTGCTCCCGGTACAAAGAATTCTATAGAGATAAGATTTAGAGGGCGTACTCAACTTAAAACCTCTCCACTACCGTAATCTTGAACATTAGAAACGGTACATCTTCACGCTGAGCACACTTACTTTTACTTCAAAATCCAAACGACACACACGGCTTAGTTCAATCACGTCTTATACCGAAATAGAAAGGAGAATAAAATGAAAACATTAATACCCGCTATACTGGTAGTACTGATAATGACAGTTTCAGCATACGCAGCTGAGGGTTTGGTTGACGTTAAAAGTTCTTTCGGAGTGAAAGAAACGGGAGACAGACTGGAAAGTGTTCTGAAAGAGAAAGGCATGACAATATTTAATAGAGTTAAGCACTCTGAAGCAGCTAAAAAAGTAGGGATAGAATTGCCAGAAACAGAACTAATAATTTTTGGAAATCCCAAAGTAGGAAGTCCTCTCATGAAGTGTCAACAAAGCGTGGCCATTGATCTACCTCAAAAAGTTTTAATTTGGAAAGATATTGAGGGTAATACATTTATATCATACAATGATTTAAAATATTTAGAAAAAAGACACAATATTCTCAACTGCGAGGAAGTGATTGCAAAAATTGAGAACGCAGTTGCTGGTATAGTAAAGGCTGCAGCAATAAAATAGAAGATATAAGAATACTAATTCAACCGACGCAAAAAATGCGTGCAGCTGATTAGCGGCGTTCAATGATTGCTCCAGAATACGCGCACAAATTCTGCTCATTCGTGGCGAGAACGTCATCATAGATGCCGACCTCGCAGAGGCTTACGGGGTGACGACACGCCGACTAAACGAGCAGGTCAGACGTAACAGCGACCGTTTCCCCGACGATTTCATGTTCCGGCTCACGCCGGAGGAAAAGGTGGAGGTCGGCACCTTTGTCCAGTAGCGTTGTGACCATTTCCGGACTCCGGCAGACCATCAAAGGCGTCATGCTGCTTTTTGAAATACTCGCTTCGGAGTTGGCGCCGGCTAGGATCAGCCGGGTGGTAGTGTCCCCGCTCTCGAGAAACACTTCGCAGGCCCCGGAATTCCGTTTTTGATTTCCACGGGGTTCACCCCTGTGCGTATTTCCATCCCGCGGGTGCTGCAGGCGTCCTCGAGTATCTTTACCATATCTGCATCAAAGCGTTCCATTATCCGTTCGCCACTCTGCAGAACGGTAACCGAGGCCCCATGTCCAGGCAAAAACCGGCATCAGTTGCCATAATCGACGCCCACTCGGCATATGCGGTTGTGGCCTCGGGATCTCCCCGGGAAGGCAGGCCGGGCACAACATTATTCAAGCATCCAGGTCTTCAAATCAATGTCTCCAGATCACGTTGACGGTTTACATGTAAAAACGTTGTCCAGGCTTTTTCAGTTGGAACGCCTATCGTTCGGTAGCAGCCAGAACCTCGTTCAAATCGGCATGATCGCCGGCAAACTGGTCCCTGTGTTCGAAAAGCAGCCTTTCGCCGGGTCCTATCAGAAAAACACCGCCCTGCTGCCATGGGTCACCGGCTGTAGATCCCTGGCGGAAACCTTTTGTTATGGCTTTAATGCCGCGGTAAACAGATGCCGGCCCGACTGATCGCCAAAGACCGCGAACCAGTTTGAACGCCTTGTAAGCGGAAAGGTCCAGGCTGACATACATTTCACCGGTAAATCCATATTTTTCAACAAAAACATTTGCTTGGTCAGGGGTTCCGCTGCCCATGGCAGCAAGTGAAATGCCTTTTTCATCCAGCTGTTTTTTGGTTACCATAAGGGCAGCGACCTGCTGCCGGGCAAAAAGTCAGCCGAAATGGCGGAGAAAGGCAAGCAGTACGACCCTGTTCTCCCAAATGGATTCAAGGTTTGTGGTTTCACCCTGTACATCTGTAACCGTAACGCTGCTTATTCGCAGCTTCAGATCATCGTAGCGCATGATTCACGTCCTTCTATTGGGCAGGGGAAAAATACCTTTGTAAAATTTTAATACTAATGAATTTTTCTTGCTTTGCAACCGGTTCGAAACGACAACCCAAAATTGACCCCCTCCGATAGCCCAATTTTCACCCCCCTGTGTTTAGGGTGTACCCCGGGTTGGGGGAGGGGGTCAGCAAGGGCAGGGAATGGAGGGAGCCCGTAGGGCGACCGGAGTTCCCTGCCCTTGCTGACCGGGGCCTGTTTCATTTCATTTTTTTCTTGGCTTTCAAAGTTTCTTTCAACCGGTAACTTTCCCAATCACAGCTGATAAGGTGTGCCTTGTGGGTAATCCGGTCCAAAAGGGCTGCCGTTAGGGTTGGATCTCCAAAAATTTGAGTCCAATCTCCAAATCCCTTATTGGAGGTAACGATCACCGATTTTCTTTCATTGCGCTCGGCCAATACCTGGAACAACAGCTCTGCTCCTTCTTTTGAAAACGGAACGTATCCAAGTTCATCGACAATTAGCAGACCATAGCCAGCATATCGTTTCAAAACTCGGGATAATATCTTTTCATCCCTTGCCTCGATCAGTTCGTTGACCAACGCACAGGCTGTTATAAATCGGGTTCTGATTCCAAGTCGGCAAGCTTCCATCCCAAGGGCGGTCGCCAAGTGGGTCTTTCCGTTATGGAAAGCTTTCCATAATGGCAATTATGTGAAGCATTCACTTATGTAAAGTTGCCCACGCAGTTTCATTCCACGTAACGATACCTCCTCCAGCTACTTTGCATAATATTTTAACCACAAAGCTCCGAAAGCCAGGACATCAGGCCCCGGTCCTTCTCCCAGTTGGGTATGATATCCTGTGATGGGACTTCATACGCGTGTTCGAGTGCCTTGCGTTTCTCTTCTGCATCCACCTTTGCGTAAATTTCTGTCGTTGTCACCGAAACGTGGCCGAGAATATCCCGGATGTAAATAAGCGGCACACCACTTCTGAGCAAATGAACAGCCTTTGTATGTCTGATATGGGGAGCTCCCCATATCAGACATATCTGTGCGTACCCATGCGGCTGTCGTCCAGGGCCGTCTTGCGGAACTTGGTTTTTATAAAATGTCAATAGACGGTTTGTGGGGCACCGGATCGCAAGGTGCCCTGAAAAATTTCCAGAGGGCCAGGGGTCTTAATCCCAATAGTGGCTGGAACATGCAGACCCAGATGAGACTGTTTTCCGGGTCTGGGCAGTAGCGATTCGGTGCCCGCCCAGCATTATAAGGGCAGTGTCGGTTCGAACCCTCCTGCCGCAAATGGAGAGGATTGTCCGGGGTATTCTGACACACTCAAACCCGGTATGCCTCTTCAAAACGCATCTTCCGAACCTCCTGCAACACCTCTGCCCTTCTCATTAGAGCACCTCCCTCATGCTCTAATAAGACCGGACAGTTTATGTGCTCCCTACAGCCCCAAAATTATCCTTGACCGTGCTGCTTAGGATGGCTATACTTCGGATATACATAGAAGGAGGTGGTCAAATGCTTGCAAGAATTCAAAAATGGGGTAATAGTCAAGGCCTTCGTCTTACAAAAAATCTGCTCGCCGATGCGCAGCTTGGTGTTGGTGATGAGGTGCATATCCGTGTAAAGGAAGGAATTATGATTGTCACACCTGCCAAAATGATCCGTGGCGGGCATAGACTTGAAGATCTTGTTGCACATATTCCCGAGAACTACGAAGCCGGGGAGGTGGAATGGGGTGAGCCGGTTGGTAAGGAGGTCTGGTAAATGGCCGCCTATGTCCCGAAGCAAGGGGACATTATCGCAATTACTTTTGATCCTCAATCCGGTCATGAACAAAAAGGGCGCCGTCCTGCATTGGTTGTCAGCAAGGATCTGTTCAATCAAAGCACTGGGTTGGCTATCGTATGCCCGCTTACAAACACAGAGCGTAGTTTTCCATTTCACGTCCCTCTCCCCAAAGACAGTAAGCTCACAGGTTTCATCATGGTGGAGCAAGTTAAGTCGGTTGATTTTCTAACTCGTCGCGCCAAACGAATTGAGCATGGCGATGACAAATTGCTTTCTGAAGTTTTGTCCATACTGGATGCCTGCATCTATTAGCTGGCAAACCATGGGGTCAAGCAGACCGCCAACAATATGCGGGTTTTTGACGGCCACACATCCTAAGAAAGCCAGAAGAACCCGTAAGGCTGTGGCCTCGCAATGTTGGCGGCAGCTTATCCCAGTCGTTCAACTCAAGAATAATTATCCTAGTCACGCATATCGCATACCTTGAGCTGTTCACCAATAACAGAGATAAGCGAAACTTTTTTCGGATGTCATGATTCTCTATTCGTTTGGTATTGCCATGATTGCGTTGGAATACCTCCCCGACGATCACGAGCGGGTTCGGCAGTTTTTCCGACGCAAGGGAGCTTATTCCCGATACAAAGACCTTCTGGATAAGAGAGGCCTTCTGGAAAAATGGCAGGTTCTTCCATTATTGACCTCAGCCTTAGGGTTCTTGAACGTAATGCTCCCTACAAAATTGTAACTCCTTTACCGAAATCGGCTCCTTGCCGTTTTCGGTAAAGGTTGCCTATGTTCCGGGAGGCTTACGCCATCGCATTCGGCTCGGCCGCAGCCTGGCGCCCCGCAATTCGGCCGAAGACCAGGCAGTCCGTGATGGAGCAGCTCCCCAGGCGGCAAGCTCCCTGGACCCCGGCGGCGAACTCTCCGGCCGCATAAAGGCCCGGGATCGGTTTTCTTTGGAGATCAAGGACTTGGGCCTGCTCGTTGATCAGTGCCCCGCCCATGGTGTAGTGCACCTTGGGCCACAGGCGAATGGCATAGAACGGGGGCGTTTCGAGGGGACCTGAAGATTCCCGGATCGGCTTGCCGAAGTCGATGTCCTCCCCTGCACGAAGCTGGGCGTTGAAGCGCTCCACGGTTTCCGCCAAAGGCCCGGACGGAATGTGGTGGTGACGGGCCAAGACGTCCAGGGTGTCAAAGGCTCGAACAATGCCCTTTTTCAGGCACTTTTCCACGCTGTAGCCTGAACGGACTACGCCCTCATGGTCGGCTAGGGCGATGCAGGGGGTGCCTTCACGAAAAATGCCTTCCGCGCGGACCCTTCGGTCCCCAAGCTCGTTGACGATGCGCCGGCCGGTTAGAGGGCTCACGACAATACCCTGGGGGAGGGCGATGTAGCAGGCAAAGTCCGGGCCGATACCGTACCCCTTTTCGTCCGGGGAGGCCCAGGGAGCGAGCTGAATCCAGGAGAGGTGTGCGGGGAGGGCTCCGACGCGAAGGACCTCCCTCAGCGCCTCCGCCGTTGCGGAGCGTTTGGTGGTGACATCCACAGACGCGTCCAGCCTTGGATCCTGGGCCGAACGGAACTGGACGTCTCCGCCGAAACCGCCCGCGGCCATCACCACGGCCCGGCGGACGCGGATGCGCTTCGGGAGCCCCGAGCCTTCTTCGGGATAGTGGTAACCCTGGCGTACATCGGCACCCCGCACACGTCCCTGGGCGTCCAATACCAAGTGCTCAAGAAGCGTTCGGTTCTGAAGCGCGACCCCCAATTCCTTCGCCTTGTCGAGAAGCCCACGCACGATGGCCGAGCCAGATTTGTTGTGCGTGGTGTAGCACCGGTCCACGGAGTGACCGCCGAACCGGTCCACACGGTCCATGTAACGGACCTTGAGGGTGTTTCGAGTCCACTCGAACACTTCGAGGGCATGGTCTGCGACGATGCGGACCAGGGCCGGGTGGCTCAGGCCGAGACCAGCCGCCAACATGTCGGCCGCCATCTGCGCCGGAGAGTCCTGAATGCCCCGCTCCCGCTGCATGTCGGTGTTCGGCGCGGCCAGCCCTCCATCGCAGATCGTGGAGTTTCCGCCCCAACCCAGCATTTTTTCAAGGACGAGGACGGATCGGCCGGCCTCACGGGCTTCAATGGCCGCGGCCAAGCCGGCAAAGCCGCTGCCGACTATGACCACATCCCAGGTTTCATCCCACGTTCCTTCCGACTTTCTATCGCCTTTATGTGTGTTTTCGTGCTGCATGTCGATCCTCTATTTCCTTCTGCCCATTTTGGCAGGATTTGGGTGACAGGTTGGAAGCTAAATTATTAAATTACCTTGGAAAGGGTTTAGAGTGCAACCCCGTAAATGCCTCCTGAGCATTGAGTCCTAGTATTCAGCCCGCAAATTTCGAGCACGAGGCACGCTAGGGGAGGCGTTTCGCTTTTTCGCTACGTTTCAATAAGCCTCGGGAACCTTTCGTGGGGGAACTGCGGTGTTTCCCTTGACAATATTTACAGCTCAAAATATAATAGTTCTTATGAGGTGCGGGTAGCCGCTCATTCAAAAAATTTTAAGGTTTCATGCCCTCTAACTGCCCGGTTTGATCATTTGCTCCCATAATTGTAGCAAAAAATATTTGTCCATAGACGAAGCGTTACTGGAGTGGGCAGGAGGAGTTGGGACGGTTGCGCCTCAGTTGCTGGTCTCGCTGAGGTGTTTCAGCTTTTCGGAGACTGAAAGCAGCTCCACATTCTCAGCGATCTTAAGCGAATCGTGAGATTGATGAACGCAGCGTCTCCGAATGTGACGCCCATGCTGGACACGGGGGCCGTTGAATCCCCGCATGAGGACCCAAAAGAGGTCTGAGTGCTTGCCGAGATTGGAACCGAGCAATGGAAAAGATCGTCGTCGAAGGGCTCTACAAAATCTTCGGGCCTCATCCCGAAGAGGCCATGCAAATGGTCCAGGAGGGTCTCAGCAAAGAAGAGATCATGGAAAAGACCCACCACAACGTGGGCGTCGTGGACGCCAGTTTTGTGGTGAACGCAGGTGAAATCCTCGTCGTGATGGGGCTTTCTGGCAGTGGAAAGTCGACCCTTGTGCGATGCCTCAATCGCTTGATCGAACCCACGGCCGGCCGGGTCATTGTCAACGGCGAGGATGTGACCCGGCTGGGAAAACGGGCTCTTCGCAACTTTCGCCAGCGACACATCGGCATGGTGTTTCAGAACTTCGCTCTTCTTCCCCACCGCAGTGTGGTGCAAAACGTGGAATACGGCCTCGAGGTGCAAGGGGTCGACACCGCAACTCGACGCGAGGCCGCCATGAAAGCCCTGCATCAGGTCGGGCTCAAGGGCTGGGAAGAGTCCATGACAGACCAGCTCTCCGGTGGCATGCAGCAGCGGGTGGGCCTGGCCCGGGCGCTGGCTCTCGATGCGGACATCATGCTTATGGACGAGGCTTTCAGCGCTCTGGATCCGCTGATCCGGCGCGATATGCAGGACGAGCTGATCGACTTGCAGGAAAAAGTGCAGAAGACCATCATTTTCGTCAGCCACGACCTGGACGAGGCCATCAAGCTCGGCGACCGGATCGTGTTGATGAAGGATGGCCGGCTGGTGCAGGAGGGTACAGCCGAGGAGATCCTTACGAACCCGGCCGATGATTACGTGGCCCGGTTCGTGGAAGGCGTGGACATGAGCAAGGTGGTTACGGCGGAGACGGTCATGAAGAAATCCGACATCATGGCCTACATGAAGACGGACGGGCCAAAGGCGGCGCTTCGTAAAATGGAAAAAGCGGGCATCTCCACGATCTTCGTGCGGGAGGGTGGGATGGTGAAAGGGATCGTCTCGGCCAGGAACTGCCGAAAGGCCGCCGACCGCGGCGAAAAGACCCTGGCATCCGTCATCGACACGAACATCCAGCGCGTAGCGCCCGACACAATGGCCGGCGACCTCTTCCCGCTTCTGGCCGACGCCCGCTATCCCGTTGCGGTGGTCGGAGACGATGGCCATCTGAAGGGGGTCATCGTGGCGGGGTCTCTGATGGCCAAGTTGAGCGGGATCTCCAAGGCCGAAAGCGGCAACGGCACGAATGCCGCATCGTGAGGATCCTTCGAACGCAATGTGCTGAAAGGGTATGCGTATGATGGAGTTTCCGAAAAACATCAATATTCCCCTGGATCTCTGGGTGGACGCCTTTATGAACTGGGTGCTGGGAACGTTCGGGGGGTTTTTCGACCTTCTGGGTATGGGCATCCTTTACCTCCTGCTCTACTCCGAACGGTTTTTTCTCTGGCTTCCTTGGCCGATTTTGGTTTTCGGGGTGGGCATCCTGGCCTGGCGAGTCATGGGCTCGTGGCTGGCCGGGGTCGGCATGGCGGGCATGCTGTTCTTTGTGGGGGCCCTCGGGCTTTGGGATCTGGGCATGATGACCCTGTCCCTTGTGGCGGCCTCGGTGATCGTGTCCCTGGGTATCGGCATTCCCCTGGGTATCGCCATGGCAAGCAGCGATACTTTCCAGGCAATCATTAAGCCGATTCTCGACGGCATGCAGACCATGCCCAGCTTCGTCTACCTTATACCCGCCCTGATGCTTTTCGGCCTGGGCAAGGTTCCGGCCTTGTTCGCCACGATCATTTACGCCGTACCGCCGGTCATCCGCCTGACCAATGTGGGAATACGGGAGGTGTCGACCGATGTGATCGAGGCGGCCCACGCCTTTGGCTCAAGCTACTGGCAGATCCTGTTCAAGGTCCAGCTTCCCCTGGCGCGACCCACGATCCTGGTAGGTATCAACCAGACGACCATGATGGCCCTGGCCATGGTGGTGATCTCCTCAATGATCGGGGCCAAGGGGCTCGGGTTGGAGGTCCTGCTGGCTATCAACCGGATCGAGGTGGGCCGTGGGTTCGCGGCCGGCTTGTGCATTGTGTTCATGGCTGTCATCATTGATCGCATCACGTACTCGATGGCCTCCCGGAAGAAGGCATAACATAAAAAACCAATATAGGAGGATTTCAGATGAAAATAACAAAATGTAAAGTTTTTTTGTCCATTTTGGCCCTGGCGGCCTCAGGTTTGTTGTTCGGAACGGCCCTGGCCGCTGACAAGCCGACGGTCACTTTCGGCGACTACGGGTGGGACAGCATCCAGGTGCACAACCGAATTGCGGGATTCATCATCGAGAAGGGGCTGGGATATCCGGTCAAGTATGTCCAGGGCGAGACCATTATGCTCAACACGGCCCTGATCCAGGCCAAAGGCGGCGAGGCCCCCAATGTCAACATGGAGTCCTGGGAGGAAAACTGGCAGGAGCTCTACGAAGAGGGGCTGGCCAAGGGGAAAGACCCCAAGACGGATGAGGGGTTTGTGAACCTGGGCTCAAACTTCCCCAACAGCGTCCAGGCATGGTACGTGCCGCGCTACGTGGTGGAAGGGGATGCCGAGCGGGGCATCGAGCCGATGGCACCGGATCTCAAGTCCGTGTTCGATCTTCCCAAGTACTGGAAGCTGTTTAAGGACCCGGAAGATCCAAGCAAAGGCCTGTTCTACAGCTGCCTTCCTGGCTGGGCCTGCGCAGAGGTGAACAAGGAGAAGTTCAAGGTCTACGGTCTCGAGGAGTACTACAACATCATGCAGCCCGGCTCAGGGCCGGCCCTGGCCGGCTCCATGGTGACGGCTTACAAGCGGGGGAAGCCCTGGCTCGGCTACTACTGGGCCCCGACGTGGGTCCTAGGAAAGCTGGACATGTTCCAGCTCGAGGAGCCCAAATTCGACAAGGAGATCTGGGAGACGACCAAGGCCTGCGAGTACCCGGCGGTCAAGTGCGATATCCTCGTCCACAAGAGCCTGCCCGAGAAGGCGCCGGATGTGGCGGCGTTCCTGAAGAACTATGAGACCACCCTGGACATCAACAACAAGTTCCTGGCCTACATGCAGGATAACAAGGCGAGTACAGAAGAGGCGGCCGCTTGGTTTCTGGACAACTACGAAGACCTCTGGACCGCGTGGGTGTCGTCCGACGTGGTGACCAAGGTCAAGGCGGCCATGAAGTAGCGGCCGGGGAGCGACAGGATAGGAAGTTGCTTTTCGAGTTGATAGCGTACACGGGCAGATGGCTGTGTGTTAGTTTCTATCCGGAAATGGTCCTCTTGCCCAAGTCTCCGACTGAAGTCGGGGCAAGTCTGCGTCAGCCCTGACAGGGCCGGGATAAAACGGCGGTCTTGCCTGTGCCTGCCTGTGCCGACACGGCAGGCAGGCGCAAGCCCTTGTTTTCTTCGCACCGCTTCCCCGGTTTCCTTGATCTTGAACAAACCGGGGACCCACACGAAGTGTGGGGAGTCTGAGCGAAGCGAAGACAAAAATCCTCATTTCCAATCTGGAAACTTCACAGTGCCCATCCGGTATTTCCGGATGGGCACTGTCTAATCAGGAGGACGACTTTATTTCATCGGGTTTGAAACAGCCAGGTCTGATCAGAATTGCCCGACTGGCAGTGGTCGACCAGAATATTCTGCTTGGTGCAATTGGAGAGATCGGCAACGATCGGCTGGAAAGGATCAAGGAGCATCTCTCTATTTGGCTGGTTGGCAGATAACGAATTGCTTTCATCAGATGTAAATGTTTGGAATAATGATGATCTTGCATTCCTGCGGGTGGGATGTATAATCTGGGTTGAATTTTTATCGCGAAATGCTATAGGATCCTGAAACTCCACGAACTCTCAAACGTTTCTAAATGAAGGATGCCTTATGAATCGAATCCGAAGAAGAGAATTCATGGCCATCGCCGGTGGAGCCGGTCTGGCAGCAATAACCGCTTGTACTCATGTGCGTATGGGTGCCTCTTCCCCCGACCCTTTCCATCATCAAAGCCACCGGCCTGCGAGTCGGCTTCCAATAGCTCTGAACAGCAATGAAAACCCTCTGGGTCCCTGCAATTCGGCTGTTGAAGCAGGCATCAAAGCCGTTGCAGATTTTTCCAACCGATACGCTTTAGAGCAAAGGGACGAACTCGTCATGGATCTGGTTCGGTTTCACGGTCTGAACCCAGGCCAAATCCTTCTGGGGTGCGGGGCGATTGAGCTGTTGAAAATCATCGCAGACATCTTTTGCTCTCAACGTACCCCCCCGATCATCAGCGATCCTGTCTACGAGGCCATAGCATACTTTGCGGGCCTGCGCAGTATTAATGCCATCAAGGTGCCTGCCGGAACCGGTGAAAAAGGTCATGACCTGGATGCCATGCTGAAAAGGGTTCATGCGGGGGGCGAGATGGTTTACGTGTGTAATCCCTGCAATCCCACCGGCGGTGTCTTGGGAAAAAGTGAACTGATTTCTTTTATACGCAAAGTGCCCGGAGATGTAATCATTGTAGTGGATGAAGCCTATGCCGAGTATCTTGGTCCTGAATTTTTCAGCTGTCTCGACTTAGTCCGGTCCGGGGCCCCCAATTTGCTGGTGATACGGACTTTTTCCAAGGTGTACGGCTTGGCCGGCCTGAGAGTTGGTTACTGTGCCGGAGACAGCAGGCTCATAAACGCAATGGCGGGCCACAGGCTGTGGAACAATATAAACCAGGCGGGTGCAGCCGCTGCCCGGGAGGCTCTGAAGGACGGCCGGTGGGCGGCGCGGGTGCGCGGCGAAAATGAAAAAACAAGAGAGACCTTCTGTATGGGCCTCGAAAAACTGGGAGTTGAGTTTTTTCCTTCAAAAGCCAGTTATGTACTTCTATCCGCCGGGAAACCCTGGGAGGAAACCCATGGTTATCTCAGGAGCAAAGGTATCCTTGGAGGAAGAAAAATTCCTTCAATGCCTCAACATATAAGAATCAGCATTGGAAACAACGATGAGATGGCTTACTGCCTTGACGTACTTGGGGAATTTAAACGCTTGTAAACTTCAAAGTAAGCGTCTAACGGTCTTTAAGAGAATAATCATCCATCGGGTCCTCTATCATCTCTCTTTTGATAAGTCTTTTGGCAACGTTTTTGCCATCTACATGAACTTTATGTGCAATGTATCTTGCCAGAAGATATTCAAATGGAAGCCAGGATGTGTGACCAATAGGAACAATATATCTTTTAGCTCCTGTCATCTCTTTATATAATAGGCTTCGGCTTTGGAACGGCAATGAATGGTCAAATAGAGCATCTATAAAAACAGCTCTTGATTGATTCAATAGATGGGCATAAGAGAGAGGGTCTATTCGGAAAAACGGATGGATTTCCTCATTGTTCAAAATTTCATGGAGAGACATTTTTTTGACAGAGGCAAGTTGTTCATCATAAATTCTGTAAAGCATTTTTTTATCAGCGAGGAAGTACTCGTTTTTGATCCTGCTATGAATAATTTTCCTGGCAAAACGAGTAGCTGTGGATTCAAATATTATTCTGGGAAGATGACCTCCAGTTGTCATGAAAACGGTCTGGGAAATTCTCGGATCCATCACAGAAACTATTGAAGAAATCATTCCACCAAGGCAATATCCAAAAAGACAATTGTTTTGCTTCCAAAGGTTATTCTGATCAAGAAAGTCAATTATTGAAAATATATCAACTATTGCATGCTCCCAGCATTTATAAATTCGAGGGATGTAAGGATACAAGTAGCTCACGCCGCTGGCAAATCCATTTTCCACCCTCGTATAAATTCCCGGAAGTATTGGAAGAAAAGTATTTATACCTGCAGACGCAAGCTGCTTACCCATCCAGAGCAAAAATTTAATATTTGATATACCTAAACCGTGCAGGATCATTAATGAAGCCCTGATATCGGACTTCGGCTCAAAATTGTAGAGTTCAACAGTTTCTGTTCCCGGCTCAGGGTTTTCATACAATGTTTGAAAACGTATAAAGCTGCACCTGTAATGTCTCCCTTTGAAAATGTATCCTGAGTTAGGATTAATATCCTTTTTATTATATGAAAAGTCTATTTTCATCTTTAATAACTATTATAGTATCATGAATTAGAATTTTAAAATTTCTATCTCGAAAACACAATGTTAGAATATGATATTTCTTACTACAATTAAGGACCATTTGTCGATATTTTCATAAACCGTACGGTTTCTTCAAGTATCCTTATTGTCCGGAAATCTTTCAAATGAGTCTCAAAACCATGTCCGGCTGCTTTATGCACAAGAAATCTGCAAGGGATGTTTTTAGATTTAAGTTTACTGACAAGGTCAATTGACGAGGTATAGGGTACAAGCATATCTTTCCTTCCATGTACCACGAGCGTAGGAATCATTCTTTCAGATATCCATTCTGTCGGAGAATAGTAGAAATAGAGGCCGGGCTTGTTTTTGGGTATGCCTTTAAAAGTCGTCATCGTGGCCAAACGGGCAAGGAGGGATTTTTGTTCTTTTGCAAACATATCCCTTAAATTCGATGGAGGATAATAAACAGTAACGCTTTTGATACCTTTCATTTTCGTTTCGTCATTCATAAAAGTATAGTAAGAAGCATATAAAAGAGCAAGATGACCGCCTGCCGATAAACCCATAAGTAAAATATTATTTTTATCTATTTTTAGTTTTTCAGCATTTTTTTTGATAAAATCAAGTGCATCTATATAATCATTCAATATAGCCTGAATATCATTTAGTACAGCAAAACGATAATCTATAGAGACTGTTGCAAAACCCTTTGAAGCAAGGAATTTACACCATGAAACATTGTTTGGTTGGTTCCGAAAACCAGAAATCCAGCCACCCCCATGAGCGAAAAAAACAAGTGGATAAGTATATTTCATCTGATTTGGATACCAAATATCCAATTTTAGTATATTATTTCCAACATTTTTATATGTGTAAGTATTAAAATGAAATTCTTCATTAGATTCTATGGGAATTTTCGCTATTATAATACCTCGAATATAAATAATTAAAGATATGATAAATCCAATCAAAAATAGACCTGAATTTATTGTAAAAAGAATAACAAAAACAATGAACAAATATATCTTGTTGATTACAAACCATGATTCTTTATATTTTTTATTTATTCTAGCCAATGATTCACTCAATTACTTTAAGCTCGAGCATGCAAGGATTTTTTTATCTCAGCAGTTTACGAAAAATATAACCGAAGGGTCTAGCCTCTTGAGTTTGCAGCGTTAAGGTGCTGTCTTTATGTGTTTGCTGTCGAGGATAACCGGTTTGTCGCCTTCGCCAACACCATTTCGATTGTTTTCAAGGTTGCGCACCAGCTCCGCCCCTATCAGGAAAATGCTGGAAGAAAAAAAGAGCCACATCAGGAATGTGACGATCGCCGTCAGGGAGCCGTAGATCGTTCCAAGCTGCGAAACTTTCATGGTCGTATACACGGTGAAGAGGTGTTTGGCCGCCTCAAAAAAAACGGCAGTATGAAGGCCACCCAACAACGCATGAATCAAGCGAACCCGTTTCGGGGGCAAAAGGATGTAGAGTGTCGTTGTCACAAAAAACACCAGAAGAACGGGGATCAGAAAACGCGAGAGAATGCCGGCGGCCATGCCCACTCTGAGCTCCGGAAAGAGTTCTTGGATGGGCTCCAGCAGGGAGATGATCCATGAAACTCCAAAGGAGACCATCGTGAAAAACACCAGTAGTGTGATAACAAAAAACGAAAACAATAATGAGAAGACCAGCGACCGCTTTTCCTCGACCCTGAAGATGAGCTGGATGGCTTTCTCGAGCGAAACATAGAGCTGATAAGAAAAAATTGCATAGACGAGCAGATTCGAAATTGCGATTTGCTTGAAACCTATGATGGATTTCAGTTCTTTTGCGATCTGTTGGGTGGCAGAAGGGAAAAAAGAGGATAGCTGGGACAAAAAGAAATGATAAAGCTCATTGTCTTGGCCGAGAATGTACCCTAAAATTGAGACAAGGAGAATCAGGAAAGGGACAATGGCCATCATAAAAAAACAGGAAATGCCCCCAGCATACATTGGACCTTCGTCCTTGAAGAAATCGACAACGCTTTTCAGCAAGATTCTCATTTTGTCTTAGCCAGGGAAACGAGAGATTTCGGGAAAACAGTTTACAAAATTAATTTTACCATCAGGCCTGGGCCACTGAAAAACCTCGCACTCTCATCTAAGAGAAACGGGATTTGCTGTTCGTCCATAACAACCCACCCTGGTTGCCAACCGGTTACGGGTCAGAGACAGGAAAATGTGACTGAGAAAAGAATACGATTATTTCCTGCTGAGATCAATCCCATAAAGAGAATTTTGAAGACAAAGAACTTGAAAGAAAAACAGGCTGTGGTCATATGTGACCATTTG
>JAWOBE010000146.1:0-3097 GCA_046498185.1 Desulfatiglandaceae bacterium
TCGCTTTCTTGCCTTTGGTCTTATCATGGTATTGATGATGCGTTACCGTCCTGCCGGATTGTTGCCGATACCCGCTGTAGCCGCCCAGATGCGTAGTGGACGGGTGAAGCGTAAAAAAGTCAAAGCGGCAGTGGGGCTCAATAAATGACCGTTATCATGGATATCCGGCAGCTTTCGAAAAATTTCGGAGGCTTGCAGGCTCTGAAAAATATTTCTTTTCAAATCAACCGGCACGAAATCATCGGCCTGATAGGTCCTAACGGTGCCGGGAAAACGACTCTGTTCAACTGCGTTGCCGGGGTGGAAAAACCTTCGAGTGGCGAAATAATTTTTAATAACGGGGATCGTTCTATTTCCGTTGGCGGTAAAAAGCCGGAGAAGGTTACCTCGCTGGGAATTGCAAGGACTTTTCAAAATATACGGCTCTTTGACAATATGACGGTTTTTGACAATGTGAAGATCGGGCGTCATTGCCGGACGAAATCTACGTTTTTTGGTGCTGTCGCCCGAAACCGGAAGCAGAGGGAAGAAGAAGATTCCATTACCGATAATGCCTGTCAATGGCTGGAATTCGTGGGGTTGAAGGGCCTCAATGATGAAATAGCCAGCTCGCTTGCATATGGAAATCAGCGCCGCCTCGAGATTGCAAGGGCACTGGCTACCGAACCCCGTTTGCTGATGCTCGATGAGCCTGCCGCCGGCATGAATCCGCAGGAGTCGAGGAATTTGATGGATTTGATACATCGTATCAGGGACAAAGGCATCACGATCCTGTTGATTGAACATGACATGAAGGTCGTTATGGGGGTTTGCGAAAGGGTTGTGGTCATAAATCACGGTGAATGGCTGACGGAGGGTGCCCCAGCAGCTGTCAGAAACGATCCCGGAGTAATCGAAGCCTATTTGGGCACCGGAGCCGCCAATGCTGCTTAAACTGGAAAATATCAAGACCCATTATGGAAATATCCGTGCTCTAAAAGGAATTTCGATGGATGTGGATACCGGTGAAATCGTCTCCCTTATCGGTGCGAACGGCGCAGGTAAATCGACTACCTTAATGACCATCAGCGGGGTGCTGGTGCCGGTTGAAGGAGAAGTTTTTTTTGAGGGGAGGGCGATAGCCGGTGTCAGGCCTGACAATATTGTTTCGATGGGGATATGCCAGGTACCGGAAGGCAGGCTGATATTCCCCTTGCTCAGTGTGATGGAAAATCTGGATATGGGCGCATACCTGCGGCGGGACAGGGAAGGTGTTAAGAAAGACATCGAAAGGGTTTTCGAACTTTTTCCGATTCTCTACGATAGGAGAAAACAGGATGGCGGCACGCTTTCAGGCGGCGAGCAACAGATGCTGGCAATTGCGCGTGCATTGATGGCACGCCCGAAACTGCTCCTGCTCGATGAACCCTCTCTCGGCCTGGCACCGATAATCGTGGATGCGATATTCGAAATTATTCGTCAGATCAACGAAGAAGGTACGACCATCCTCCTGGTGGAGCAGAACGCTCAAATTGCACTTCAAATTTCCAATCGGGGCTATGTGCTGGAGACCGGCGAAATAGTGCTCTCTGACACCTCCTCAGCTTTAACCAAGAACGAGAAGGTCCGCAAAGCCTACCTTGGTGAGTGAATCCCGACCTGCAATCCGATTACGAAAGCGATTACGACAACGAGTTCATGGAGTGGATTGCAATCCCGGTCTACATTCTCGTCAAAATTTTATTTTGACACTCCAGGGAATACAAGAATCAAGCGCAGTTGCAGTGGAGAAATGCAATTTTGCCAGGCGCGGGTCAGACGAATTTTATAAGTGAATGATCATAGTCTTTCGGTTTTTCGAGACCGAGAAGATTGAGCAGGGTGGCGGCGACGTTTGACAGGCCTGGACGGTCGCCGCAGTTCATTTGATATTCCCCGGCATACCTGGGATCCTGAATGATGAAAGGGACTGGATTCAGAGAATGGGATGTTTTAATCTTTTTAGTGCCGTCAGAAGCCAAGGTAAACATTTCGTCGCAGTTCCCGTGGTCGGCGGTTACTACGGTGATGCCTTCCAGCCCTCGGACAACCTCGAGTAATTCGCCGACGCATCTATCAACAGCTTCAACAGCCTTAACCGCTGCCCCTATTTTCCCGGTGTGCCCCACCATGTCGCCGTTCGGAAAATTAATCCGTCCGAAGCGATATTTTCCGGATCGAAGCAGTCCTATCGCCTTGTTGGTTATTTCCCGTGCCTTCATTTCAGGTGCTCGATCGAATTCAATCCTGTCTGATGGAATTTCCAGGTATTTTTCGAGGGATGAATCAATGTATCCTGAGCGGTTTCCATTCCAGAAATAGGTGATATGGCCGAACTTCTGGGTTTCAGTCAAGGCGAAACTGGTGATGCCTGCACAGCACAGATATTCGCTCACCGTGTGGTCTATTTCCGGCGGCGAAAGCAGGAATTCAGGCGGTATCCCGGTATCACCGTCATATTGCATCATTCCAGCATAAAGCACGTCCGGCAAAGGACCCCTGTCGAATTCCCGGAAATCCTTTTCAGTGAAGGCACGGGATATTTCTATGGCCCTGTCTCCCCTGAAGTTAAATAGAATTACCGCATCGCCGTCGCGAATCTGACCCACAGGTCGGCCGGATTCATCAACTATTACGAAGGCGTCAAGATATTGGTCCGTTATCTCAGGGTTTTCCCGGTAGTAGGTGCGGATGGCCTCCTCGGCGGACTTGAAGGGCCGCCCGATTCCATTGACGTGAGCGTCCCATCCGCGTTTCACTATGTTCCAGTCTGCGTTGTACCTGTCCATGGTGACTTTCATCCGGCCGCCGCCGGAGGCTATGCGGTAGTCGAATCCGTGTTCACTCCGGATTGCAGCCAGCTTTTCCTGCGTCGGGATAATATAGTCCAGAGCGGAACGTTCGCCTACATCTCGTCCATCTAAAAGGGCATGAATCCGAACCCTGGTAAGGCCGTCTTCCACGCACCTGTCCATGAGCGCGTAGAGGTGATCTATATGGGAATGGACGTTTCCGTCGGATAGAAGGCCAATAAAATGAACCGTTCCACCTTCACGGACGCGGCCTTCGATTCGTTTCC
>JAWOBE010000008.1:0-4346 GCA_046498185.1 Desulfatiglandaceae bacterium
GACATTGGAAACCACGAGGGTGAATATGGTGGTCAGAACCCCGATTACACTTAACAGAACGATGGGAGGTACGGTACCAATAGCGTTCAAAACCATATGCGCAATCCAGGCGGCGGCCCCGCTTTTTTCAGTGGCTATACCAAGAGGTATCAGCCCGGCCAGCAGGAAAACCGTCCGCCAGTCGACTGCAGAATAGGCCTCGTCTATGGTCAACACCCGTGTCAAGACCATCCCCAAGGCTCCGGTCATCAGGCAGACAGACAGCTGGATCTTGAACCAAATTACCATCGTCAAAGCGCTCAACAGCCAGAACGCGGCCAATGCGGCCTTTTCCGGCCGCATAATTTCGACATCCAAAGGCGTATTAAACAAAAGGCTCTTCAACCCCTGGAGGAGCTTGAGCTGCCGCCAAGTGCCATGCAGAACCAATGTGTCGCCGACTCTCAAGGGCACATCGCATATCTCGGCACGATAGGTTTCCCCTTGGCGGTAGATCGCAAGCGGAGCGACCCGGTATCTCGCAGGGAATTCAACTTGATTCAGGGTCTTCCCATCAAGCTCTGAACGGGGCGCCACCACAGCTTCCACCGTGCCGGAAACCTGATTCTCCACTTCTTTACGGAAAACTTCCGGTTGATCCCTGATCTGCATGTCCTCGCTTTCCGCCATCCGCCGGATATCCTTTTCTCTGCCGTAAACAAGCAAGTCAATATCGGAACGGATCTCTGCTTCGCCTAATGGAGAAATAACCTTGGAATCAGGAGGCTCGGTCAACGCAACAACGTTTGCCAGATAGCGGCGTCTCAGGTCGTCCACTCTCACCGGCTCACGGTAATGCGTAAAATCAGGCGGAGTGTGTAATTCCCAGGGTTTACCTAAATCTGAAAAAGATCCGCTCCCACCGGCTGAAGCAGATTCCTCTTCACGCGCTTCGCCTGTCCCTTGTGGCAGGATAAATTTTCCGAAAACCAGAAAACAGCATATGCCGCTTGCGACCAAAGCAAGACCTACCGGCGTCACATCGAAAAGGTTGAACGGCTCCAGGCCGAAAGGAGCTATCAGATCGTTCAACAGGATCAACGGACTTGACCCGACAAGCGTGATCGTTCCGCCAAGGATGGCGGAAAAGCCAACAGGCATCAGCAGACGTGAAATGGGTATTTTTAGATTTTTGCTTATTCTTTGGATAGCAGGCAAAAATAATGCAGCCGCCCCTATATTCTGCATAAAACTTGATATCAGGGCCACGGCAAGAGAAATGGCCATGATAATCCGGGAAGTGCTGCCGCCTGCAAACCGCACGATAGGGGTGACCAGCCTGTTTATCAGTCCGGTACGATCGAGGCCGGCACCGAGAATGATCACCGCGATTATGGATACAACCGCGTTGCTGCTCAGGCCGACAAAAGCTTCTTTGGGAGTAACCAAGCCCAGCAGCGGCAAAGAAACCATCATCAATATCGCTACGACATCAACCCTGACCCATTCCGCGATGAACAAGAAAATCGCGACACCGATCATAACCATAACAACAATCATCTCGGTAGTAAGAGGCTCCATAGACTGATTTTCCTTTAGATGAGATAAGAAGTTATTTTCGCGGCAAGAATTTCTGAATCGCTAAATCACATAGAATATACATTTCCGCTTGGCACGTGGAAATGTAGAGAATTACCTTTTGCATGTCAATCAAAAATCCTATCCGGGAGTCAGGATGCCTTGCTCAGTCCCAAAGTCTCAAGAAAACTTTATTCACATGTTTCTCACCTCGCACCTTTTCCAGGTGCCTGAGAACCGCGAACTGCCTTTGCAACTCTTTTTCATCCATGTCCGAATCGAGACGCTCCTTCAACTCCCAGAGCTCCAAAGGGCCGGCTTCCTCAAGGATTCGAAGGATCTCGTTCTGCAGTGGCGTGAGTTCGGACTCTTTTTGTTGATGCTGTTCGAAAGATTTTGCGCTGTAAACCGCCCACGGATCGCATGCTTTGACCGGCGAGAGAGCATCCATATAGCACTCCTCGCAAAGCATGGAACCTGCATAACGCCTTTCATCCCCTGGTTTTATGGCTGCCCCACACCTATCACAATTCATGATATAACCTCCATTATTCAATCATTTTTCACTAAAATATAAATCGTCAGTTCGATTCGTCAAACAGTCTGCTTTGAATTTGACTTGGTATAGAGCTTGTGATAGTCTGATAATTTATTTATTGCTAGAACTTATTGTACCCAATTGTGAACTTTCCCCGGCATAGTATCGGGGGTATATTTATATTCCGTATGGAGGCTTTACCGATGAATTACAAACACACCCTAAACCTTCCCAAAACAGATTTTCCGATGAAAGCCAACTTGGTAAAAAGAGAGCCTGAAATTCTGAAACGATGGGAAGAAATTGATCTATACCGCCTTATACGGGATTCGTCGACAGGACGTCCCCGATATATGCTGCACGACGGTCCTCCATATGCCAACGGAAATATTCATATGGGAACAGCCTTTAATAAAATACTCAAGGACATTATAGTAAAATCCCGGCAGATGGCGGGCTACGACGCTCCTTACGTACCAGGCTGGGATTGCCACGGCCTTCCGATCGAACATAAGGTGGATTCGGAGCTCGGAGAAAAAAAAACCGAAATCCCGTTGAATGAAGTTCGCAAATTGTGCCGCAACTACGCCGAAAAATTCATCGACGTACAACGCGAAGAATTCAAACGCCTGGGAGTAATAGGGGAATGGGACAAACCCTACCTGACAATGAATTACGCCTATGAAGCAACGATCGTCCGGGAATTCGGAAAATTCGCCGTCAGCGGAAGCCTTATCAGAAGCAAAAAGCCGATTTACTGGTGCACATCCTGCCAAACCGCGCTTGCCGAAGCCGAAGTTGAATATGGAGAGCACACATCACCTTCCATTTTTGTTGCCTTTCCGATGCTCACCGACCTGAGCGAAAAATTCCCGGAGTTAAAAGGAAAAAAAGTTTTCATCGTCATATGGACTACAACTCCCTGGACCATACCTGCGAACCTTGCGGTGGCGCTGCACCCCGATCTGGAATATTCGGCGGTGGACGTCGGCGGAGGCAAGGTGCTGATCCTCGCAGACGGCTTGGTCGATATGTGCATGGACAATTTCGGAATACATGACTACCAGGTAATCGCCACCTTCGGGGGGCCTGAACTCGAAAACACCCAGGCAGCCCATCCGCTTTACGGTCGACCTTCTCTCGTTGTCATGGCCCCTTATGTCACTCTTGAAGCGGGCACAGGATGTGTTCACACAGCACCGGGACACGGTCGCGAGGACTATGAAACCGGCCTTGCATACGGGCTCGATGTTTACAGCCCCGTGGATGATCGTGGCTGCTTCACGGAAGATGTAGGGTATTTTGCAGGAATGAACGTTTTTGAAGCGAACAGCGCTGTCAACGCGAAACTGGAAGAAACCGGAGCACTTCTTCACCAGCAGGACATCACCCATGAATACCCCCACTGCTGGAGATGCAAGCGGCCGGTGATCTTCCGCGCCACGGAGCAATGGTTCATATCGATGGACAAGCAGGGGCTGCGCCAGGCGGCCCTCGAATCCATCAACAGCGTTAAATGGATCCCATCCTGGGGGAAAGACAGGATCTACGGCATGATCCAGAAACGGCCCGATTGGTGTATTTCCCGGCAGCGGGCGTGGGGCGTGCCCTTGACTGTTTTTTTCTGTAATCAATGCAACAAGATAGTCATTTCCAAGGAAATCATAGAACACATAGCCGAAATCGTTGAAAAAAACGGAGTGGACATATGGTTCTCAGAATCTGAAGACAAACTGCTGCCGGCCGGTACGGTGTGCCCTCACTGCGGGGCTCGTGATTTCAGAAAAGAAACCGACATACTGGATGTCTGGTTCGACTCCGGTGTAAGCTACGCAGCCGTAATGGAAAAAAGGCCTTATCTGGATAGCCCGGCCGACCTCTACCTCGAAGGAAGCGATCAGCACCGCGGCTGGTTTCACAGTTCGCTTCTTTGTTCGGTTGGCACCAGGGGTCATGCCCCGTACAAGCAGGTTCTCACCCATGGCTTCGTGGTCGACGGGGATGGCAAAGCCATGCACAAATCCGCAGGTAATGTGATACTCCCTGAAGAACTAATCAAAAATTACGGGGCGGAAATACTGCGCCTCTGGGTGGCGGGTGAAGATTACAGGGACAACATCCGGCTTTCCACTGAAATCCTCCAGCGACTCACTGAAGCCTATCGTCGGATCAGAAACACCTGCAGGTATTTGATCGGAAACCTTCATGATTTTCATCCGGCTGAAAACCGCATACCTTATAATGAGATGGA
>JAWOBE010000094.1:0-9482 GCA_046498185.1 Desulfatiglandaceae bacterium
TGATTGATGTCCATGCGTTGGATCAACCGGAGCACTACGAGCAGGATCTCGTCTTTTTGGGCATGACCAGCATGCTCGATCCGGTGCGTCCCGAAGCGATCGAATCCGTTCGGCTGTGTAAACAGGCCGGGATTCGCCCGATTATGATCACCGGCGATCATCCCCTGACGGCTGTCGCCATCGCCAAGGATTTGGGCCTGACGATCTCCGATACGGTTCTGACCGGGCAGGATCTCGACAAGATGAACGTTGAAGCGCTCAGCGCGCGAATTAAGGACGTTTCAGTCTTTGCGCGAGTCTCGCCCAAGCATAAAATGGTCATCATCGACGCGCTGCAAGCTCAGCATGAAATCGTCTCAATGACGGGCGACGGAGTCAACGACGCACCGGCGCTGAAATCAGCCGACATTGGTGTAGCCATGGGGATTACGGGTACCGACGTCAGCAAAGAATCCTCCGATATGGTCTTGCTGGATGATAATTTTGCCACCATCGTCGCCGCCGTCAAAGAAGGGCGCCGCATTTACGATAATATCCGCAAATTCGTTAAATATATCCTCACCGGCAATGCAGGTGAAATCGTCGTCATGCTCACCGGCCCGCTATTGGGTATGCCGCTGCCACTGCTGCCGATTCAAATTTTGTGGATCAATCTGGTGACCGATGGCGTACCGGCCATTGCTTTGGGGTTCGAAGAAGCCGAGCGCGATGTGATGAGCCGGCCGCCGTACAATCCGCGAGAAGGCATTTTCGCGCGCGGGCTGGGCCGGCAAATTCTCGTCATGGGCATGATCGTCGGCCTGATCTCTGTAGGAACCGGGTACTGGTTCTGGGACGGCGGAACGGGTTCGAACGCTTGGCAGACCATGGTGTTTACCATACTTACGTTCTGTCAAATGGCTTACGCGCTGTGTGTGCGCAAGCAGCATCAATCGCTGTTTATGCATTCCTGGCTCAGCAACCCGCTACTGTTGCTGGCCATTGGCGTCACACTGACCTTACAGTTGATTCTCATTTATGTCCCATTTTTCAACACAGTGTTTCGCACCACGCCTCTGCGGCCGGAGGAACTGGGTATCTGCGCCGTCGGAGCATTGGTAATTATACTGATTACGGAATTGAAAAAACGGTTCCTACGAAACAAGCAGCATTGAGGATCGCACATAATTCCGTCGACAGCGGTCTCTTCGCTCCACTCGTCTAATTGTGCCTGCAGTTTCTTTTGGTAGGTTTCTTTCATGCTCATTGGTAATCTCCTTTTATTTTTTGGGTTAATATTTTCAGATACAGATTGTATAATTGGTTAAAATATTCCAAGAATCATCTCATTTTCGCGCCACGCTTCAGCAGAAGCGCGACAGTAATTCCAGCGATAAACCCTGCCACTGCGGTTAGGAACAGCACGATAATGCCTGGCACTTCCCCGGTCAGCCAGAGAAAACGAACTTGCCAGGGCGCTTGATTCTGGAGCACAACCGCCGCCAAAGCAACAACCAGCACCAGAAGCAACACCAGCTTGATTGCTTTCATTCACCTCACCTCCTTTTCGTTCGAGTTTCGGTCGGATGCCGATGCTATCTACACCATATGACTTCCGGATTGAAAAAGAGCTGACCCGCGGCACGCTCGCGGGTTGGCCGTCATTGGGCCAAAGCCGCATGCTGGATCGAAAACAGCAACCCTTTCTTTACCGAAGTTCAGCCATGCGAAATTCTACCACCCTCTTCGTCGGTCTCGATGTCCACAAAGACTCCCTCAGCGTCGCCCAGACGCCGGCTTGTTCAATGGGGTAATGCAGCCCCTTGCCCTCGGCCCGACAGAACTCTTTCAAGGTGAGGCTGGACCATTGCTGCAAGGAAAGGTGCTTCTGATCGGAAATATCCTCAACGGCCAGGACGGCGACATTGCCGCCATCAAGAAAAAGGCTGTCGATCTTGTATTTTATCCAGATGGCGCCGTTTCCCGATTCACGCTCTATCAAGGTCTCGCCTCCCCGAATCCCGGTCTTGGAATCGGGTGAAATAGCTGCGCCTATGGCCCGAAAAAGAGGACAATCCGGACAGACCGGGCTATGCCCGCAGCCGGCCGCGTCCAGAAACCGGTGTCTGCAGCCGATGAAATCTCCGCACTTGAGGTCGTCCGGTTCGGAAGGCTTTTTGCCGAAAAGCTGTTCAGCATATTCATTGGCGTAGAAGATCCGGGCATCATGATCGAAAATCACAACTCCCACCGGCAAGGCATCCAGAATGGTTTTCAAGACGGGAGCTGTTTGAAATAACTGTCCGGTGTCATGCTGTTTTTCCGTCATCGGACATTCCTCCTCCTCATCCATTCACATTTATTTTTAGGTTTAACATTTGAGATACCTGTTATTGTGCCGTATACAAGGCTCCGAATATCTCGTTGACCTGAGCCAGAACCTCTTTGACCTCCCTTCCATGAAGCTACTTCACTTGCTGATCGGCAGACACAGAGGCCTGCCCTCTTAATCACTGTTCACTGATTTGTCTGCAATGACAGAACAATTTTTTCCCTGTGCTTTTGCCAGGTAAAGGGCGTCGTCGGCTGCTTTAACCCGAAATCATACTGTTTTTCTTCTGATTTTATAGAATTAATCACTATCTCACATACGTAAGAAAAGGGTTATAAGCCCCAGATAAATAAGAAGACCCAGGATATCGTTTAAGGTGGTTATGAATGGACCGGTGGCAAGAGCAGGATCGATTTTCAGTTTTCTTAGGACAAAAGGTACGGCAGACCCAGTAAAACCTGAGTTTAAAATGATCAATACCCCCGCCAGCGCCACAATGGCTCCCAACCCGTAATCAGAAAGCCAGAAGCCTACAATCAGTCCGACAAGGAGCCCACATATGATTCCATTGACAAATGCGACCTTCAATTCAAGCCAGAGTCGCTTTCGGATATCTATAAGTCTGATATCACCCGTGGCCATTCCCCTCACAACAATCGTCGCGGCCTGGGTACCCGTATTCCCTCCCATGGCCATGATCACAGGGAAGAAGAATGACAGGGCTATGACCCTTTCCAGAGAAGTCTCAAACTGGTTGATCACGGCAGCAGCAATAATCCCGCCGAATACCCCTGCGATCAGCCAGGGCAGGCGGGCTTTGGATATTTTCAGGGTAGATTCTTCGGCAATTTCCGTTCCAATAGCTCCAGTCATCAAGGAAAGATCCTCGTCCACCTCTTCCTCGATTACATCAATGATATCATCATGGGTGATGCGACCCACCAGCAGGTAATTTGCATCCACTACCGGCATATTGACCAGATCATACCTCTTGAACAACCGGGCCACATCCTCTTGATCCTTGTGGACATCGACTGAAATCACATCGGGATTCATGATCTCGCTGATTTTTCGATCAGGAGCTTCAATGACCAGATCCTTCAGCGATACGACCCCTACCAGCCTTTCAAGATTATCCACGACCCAGATGTGATAGAGATTTTCTACCTTTTTCCTCTTTTCACGAATAGTTGCAATGACATCTCCAACTGTGGCGTCCTCTAGTACCGAGACAAACTCCAAGTCCATAATGCCGCCGGCCGTATCATTACCGTATTGCAGAAGCTTTTCAAGTTCCTCCGACAGATCCTCCCCAAGCGATTTAATGACATCTTTTGCCCGTCCGTCCGGGAGATTCCCTATAATGTCCGCCGCCTCATCAGAATCAACCTCCTGAAGGATTTCAGAGACCAACCGGTTATTGAGACCACCCAAGATCCGTTTTTGAACAGGGGGCTCAATTTCTACCAGGACGTCTCCAGCAACTTCAGGCTCCAGTATATTGAAAATGAAAAAGCGTTCATCGGGTGCCAGATGCTCGATGAGATCCGCCGCATCCGCAGGCCGCAACTCATCAAGAATTTTTGCCAAGGCCTCGGAGTTATTTCTATAAATGAAACCCTTGATGTTCTCAATCAGCTTTCCATTGATGTTTTCAGTCTCAGAACTTTTCAAAATTAGTCCTTTTAACAAAACCCTTGCCCGTCCAAAATAACCGCTCGGGCGATCCTTGCTCATTTCCAATTGAGTCTTTTTTAGTGACCGTGTCATCTCACTTTTTGTTTTTCTCCTTTTCTTGCAATTCTGTAAACCTGACCGAAGACCAGCGGTACGAGACTCATTACAAAAACCAACAGCCAGCCTTGCAATCCCGGTCCCACGGTCCGGAGAGCCTGCGCTAAACCAGGCACGAGGGTAGTTGCTATCAATAAGACCGAACACAATGCCAGCGCCCCCCAGACAAAGGGATTGTTCGTTATCTCGTTTCGGAAAATTCCTGTGTTATTATCCCGCATGTTAAAGGTATGCCACAGCCGACTGAAACCGAGCGTCAAAAAGGAGATAGTTACGGCCTGCCCTTGAGGCATTTTTAGCCAGTGCAAAGCAATCCATAACGCCGCAAGGACCGGGAGCGCAATGAAAACGCCATAACCGAATATCAGAACCCAATGTCTTCCGGTCAGGATCGGCTCCTGGGGATTGCGCGGTGGTTTTTGCATAATACCGGGAATGCCCTTACCCACTCCCAAAGCCAGGGCCGGGAACACATCCAACAACAGATTGATAAACAATATCTGGAGTGGTAAAAGAGGAAGCGGAAAATTAATTAACGACGCCGCCCCAACGGCCAGGATCTCGCCGACATTGCCCGATAAAAGAAACAGGATAAATTTTCGAATATTGTTAAAAATAACCCGCCCATGCTCTATGGCGGTGACAATAGTGGCGAAGGCGTCATCTTTCAGGACCATATCGGCGGCTTCCTGGGCGACTTGCGTCCCTCTCTTTCCCATGGCAATGCCGATATCCGCTTTTTTGAGTGCAGGCGCGTCGTTAACGCCGTCTCCGGTCATGCCGACAATAGCGCCGTTATCCTGATGCAGAGCAATCAGGTCCAATTTTTGTTTAGGGCTTACACGTGCAAAAATGGAAAGATCGAAAATCTGTTTTTGTTCTTCCGCAGTCAAATCCTGATGACTTTTAAGGTCATTGCCATGCATCACCTTTGCATCATTGTCTTCAACAAGTCCGACCTGACCGGCGATATGACGAGCGGTAACAGGCTGATCACCGGTTACCATAATCACCCTGATCCCTGCCTCCGCGCACGAAGCAATAGCCTCTTTGACTTCGCTGCGGGCCGGGTCCAACAGACCGGCCATGGCAACAAACGTCAGATTTTCATAGGGATCCGCATCCACTGTCTCAACTTCTCTTGTGGCAAGGGCCAAAACACGCAACCCCTCTTTGGCTATGCCGGTATTGGCTTCTTTGAGATGGTTTCTCTTTTCTTCAGATAAACCTTCCGGACCGTTTTCAGTTAATATTGATGCACAGGCATCCAATACCGCTTCCGGCGCTCCTTTTACGGCAATATAGTAGCCACCATTTTGCTTATGAAATGTCGCCATCATCTTTGCCTCAGAATCAAAAGCTTCCTCGCGTTCTTCAGGTAATTCATCAAGCAGGTGATCTCGAAAAATGCCGGCTTTTGCCCCCGCAACAAGAAGAGCGAGTTCCATGGGATCACCAACGCCATCCTGGCCTTTTTCTGACTGCTCTTTAGATAATGATGCGTTGTTGCAGAGGACACCTGTTTCCAGGGCTTTGTATAGCAACCGGTTTTTTTCAGTCTCGATTTCGTCCCCTTTCACATTGGAATCAACATCATCAGTGTTGAAGCTTTCTATCTCATTTGAATCAAATATCAACCGGGTAACGGTCATTTTATTTTCGGTCAAGGTACCGGTTTTGTCTGTAAAAATAATATTTGTTGCTCCCAAGGTTTCGACCGAACTCAAGCGATTGATCAATGCATTGTGTTTTGCCATTTCCATCACACCGCGGGCCAGCGCAACAGTAGCAACAATGGGCAGTCCTTCGGGAATCGCAGCGACCGCCAGGGCAATACTTGTTTCGATCATGAGAAAGAGCTCTTTTCCCCGAACAATACCTGCAATCGCCACCAGTGTTGCGACAGCTACGGTCAGCCAGATAAGCTTATGGCCCAGCCGGTCAAGTCTTTTTTCAAGCGGCGTTATTTCTTCTTTTGCGTCTTCGACCAGGGCGGAAATCCGACCCAATTCGGTATTCATGCCTGTCGCGACCACAACCCCGACCCCTGATCCCCGTGTAATAGCCGTGCCTTTGAAAAGCATGTTGGTCCGTTCCGCCAATTCTGATTCCTCATCAAGGGGGTCAGTGCGTTTGCCGATCGGCAAGGATTCTCCGGTGAGTGTTGATTCATTCGCCTGCAATTTGTTAGCCTCGATCACTCGCAGGTCTCCAGTGACAATTTCTCCGCTGTTAAGCAGAACAATATCTCCCGGGACCAGCTTGGTGGCGGCAATTTGGAACACTTGCCCGTTGCGGCGCACATTTGTTTGCAGCCGGCTCAGCTTGCGCAACGCCTCCATGGAGCGCACGGCTTTAATTTCAGTGAAAAACCCAATGGCAACCGTCAGAAAAATGACCACGATGACGGCATAACCTTCCATGGATTGTCCGAAGGAAAAAGACAAAATAGCGGCAACAGCAAGCAGCGCCATGATGGGGCTCTTGAACTGTTCGATAAAGATTGACAAACCGCTTTTCCGTTTGATCTCCCGAAGGTGGTTGCTGCCGTATTTTCTATGCCTTCGCTCGATTTCTTTCTTGTCAAGTCCCTTTTCAACTGAAACCTGCAAAGACTCAAGGACGTCCTGACAGGATTGCGCCCAGTATTTACTTTCGGAAAACGCTTGCGAACTCATTTTTGCTTCGGTCCTCATTCCAATGTCAGATATCCTTCCTTTAACCAGCGCTCTGCCTTATCCCGTTCAGCAATATCAAAATAATGAACTTTGGCCATCGTAAATGGTTTGGCGATAAAAGCCATTCCCTTTTCCCATTTATTCTCACCCACAATTGCCAGCCGTTCGATATCGTTGAAATGTTTGACGCCAAACTTGGTATCTTCCCATGCTGCGCTTGCGCTCCAGCCCTGGAAATCCAGCAATTCAAACAACAGCCTGATTTTGCCATGCTGCTCGATTGCCCTTTCCACTTCGGGCACGAATATTTCATAGTCTTTCTTCTCCAGTTTGCCCCTAACAGTTACATAGACAATCTGACCCGCTGCTTCTTCTTTGATTTGTAATGTCTTGATTTCGAGCGTCATAACTATCTCCTTTTTAGAGTTACTTGAATTTCATGGGTAACCACACCTTGCTGGGTCTTGATATCTATGAGGTTTGCATCGATTGCCTCATCGCCCCAGAGCTAAGTTTCTACTGCACGTGTGATATCGATGTCCCAAACTTGCTTTGCAAGAACCGGCGCCTCAAATGCCAGGCAATAGAAAGCTGCAAGCAACGGTATTATAGTATAGTGCCTAAAAAATCGCCAATCCAGACACGTGTGGGTTTTTTTTGAAATAAAATGTATTTTTTTTATGCATATTTATTCCTTTATCGACGTTTTCTCTTCCGACGACTCTGCATAGCATAGCGGTGTTATTACGAGCATGGCAATTAACATTAACATAAAATAGTTCGTTTTTATATATTTCATTTGATATCTCCTGGTTATATTGGAGTTAAATGCCATTTATAGCTAAATTATGTCTCCACTCTAAATGGCTAAAAGTGACAGGGTGGTCATTTGAATCTGGAAGCAGCCGACTTTAAGGCGTTGCCGAGCGAGTCCCACGCACTTTCGATAAACCCGGCGTGAAACTGGAACCCGTAGGTGGCGCGGGGAATGGTTTTCAGGGGGTGCTGTTTTCCTTTTTATTTCGTTTGAGTAGAACCAGGGATCGGCTCTCAACGTCGATCCCTTCTCCGGCCCTGACGGTTTTTTCCTCTTCGATAAAGCCGCCTTTTGCAGTGTCCAGAATCACGAACCAGTGTTCTCCCCATTGGGGGCCGGGCAGGGTAAAGGAAATCCGTTCGTGGTTCGCGTTTAAGAGCAGGTAAAACGTATCATCCCGAACTCGCTCTCCCCGGAGGTCCGGCGTGCCGATGCCTTCGCCGTTTAGAAACAGGGCCAGGGACTTTGCAAACCCCTCGCCCCAGTTCTCTTCGGCCATCTCGATACCGTCCGGTGTGAACCAACCGATATCCTCCACCCCGCTGCCGTGGATGGCCCTGCCGAGAAACCAGCCCCGCCGCATAAAGACCGGGTGCTCAGATCTGAACCGGATGAGATTCCGGGTGAACTCCAGAAGGGTTTCATCAGTCTTCTCCCAGTCAAACCAGGAGATCTCGTTGTCCTGGCAATAGCCGTTGTTGTTGCCCTGCTGTGTCCGTCCCATCTCATCCCCTCCGAGAAGCATGGGGATACCCTGGGAGAGAAAAAGGGTGGCCAGGAAATTGCGTACCTGTTTGGCGCGAAGCGCCAGGATATCGGGATTGTCCGCAGGGCCTTCCTTCCCGCAGTTCCAGGACCGGTTGTGGCTTTCACCGTCATTGTTCTCTTCTCCGTTGGCCTCGTTATGTTTATCATTGTATGAGACCAGGTCATGGAGGGTGAAACCGTCGTGGGCCGTGATGAAATTAATGCTGGCATTGGGTCTTCTGGTCGTGCTTTCGTAAAGGTCCGAGCTACCGGTAAACCGAAAGGCGAATTCGGCCAAGGTCCGGTCCTCACCGCGCCAGAAGTCTCGTACGCAGTCCCGGTACTTGCCGTTCCACTCCGACCACAGGGGAGGAAAATTACCCACCTGGTAGCCTCCCTCGCCCACGTCCCAGGGCTCGGCAATGAGCTTCACCTGGCTGACGACCGGGTCCTGCTGAACCAGGTCGAAGAAGGCGGAGAGTTTGTCCACCTCGTGGAGCTCCCGGGCCAGGGTGGATGCCAGGTCGAACCGGAATCCGTCCACGTGCATCTCCGTCACCCAGTAACGGAGAGAATCCATGATGAGTTGCAGCACATGGGGATTGCGCATATTGAGGCTGTTGCCGGTCCCGCTGTAATCCATGTAATACTGCGGATCATCGGTAAGCCGGTAATAATAGGCGTTATCGATCCCCTTGAAACTGAGCATCGGTCCCAGATGATTTCCCTCGGCGGTGTGGTTGTAAACCACATCCAGAATAATCTCCATGCCGGCCTGATGCAGCGTTTTGACCATCTGCTTGAACTCGGCCACCACACCACCGGGCCGCTTGTCCGCTGCATAGTCGTTTTGCGGAGCGAGATACCCGATGGAATTGTACCCCCAATAGTTTTTCAATCCTTGATCCACCAGGTGCTTGTCATGGATGAAATAGTGGACCGGCATCAGCTCCACGGCTGTGACGCCAAGACCCTTTAAGTATTCAATGACTGCGGGTTGTGCCAGACCCGCATAAGTGCCGCGCAGTTCGGCAGGAACTTCCGGGTGCAGGGCAGTGAGTCCTTTGACATGGGATTCATAAATGATGGTTTCGTGCCAGGGCAGTTGAAGGCGGCGGTCCCCGCTCCAGTCGAA
>JAWOBE010000098.1:0-7037 GCA_046498185.1 Desulfatiglandaceae bacterium
GGAATCATTGCGGAAGATTCATGACCGTGTGACTTACATGGAACTAAATGTAAATCAGCAATTCATGGAGCTATTCAGCGCCGCCAGATTCATTCCCCATACCGATTCGTCTCTTTTCCCTTCCATCACCCGCAATTCCAGGAAGCCTGTAAATTTAACGGACTCGTAAAACGTCAAAACAAGCATTTCTCTCGGGGTCGGGGTCGCTATCGGCGTCGGTATCGGAAGTTGATCGGTGGCCTTTTCGACCCCGATAGCGACCCCAACGCCGATAAGGCAGGGATGCTACTTTTTTCGATTTCATCAAGAATGGGAGTGATATGAAAATGCAGGCGATTCCTGAATGCGCAATGCTGACAAAGAAACAGAAGGAACTTGTACATAAAAACGTTATCCGAATTCTGTCTCAAACAGGGATGCGTGTGCTTCATCCGGAGGCCCGTGAATTGCTCAGGGAAGCAGGATGCAGCGTCAGAGAAGGCGAAATTTATAGGATTCCACCGGAAATCATCGAGCGGTGCGTTTCGGGGGCTCCGTCACGGATAACCATCTGCACCCGGTGCGGGGAACCCTGTATGGAGCTCGGCGGCGAAGAAGCCTATTTCGGCACCGGCTCCGATCTGATGTATTTTATCGATTCCAGGACGCTGGAGAGGCGTCCCTGCGTGCTCGAGGACACCCGGAATGCCGCACGTCTCGCCGATGCGCTGGACCAGGTGGATTTCATCATGTCCTTTGCATATCCTTCAGACGAGGAGCCTAACCGGGCGTTTTTGATGACGTTCAGGGCCATGCTGGAAAACTCGATAAAGCCGATCGTATGTACGTCGCACAATACCCGCGATCTCCAGGCCATGTGGGAGCTTTCCACGGTTGTAAGAGGTGGAGCCGGAAGGCTGGCCGCCGCGCCGTATATCATCCATTATACCGAACCTACAAGCCCGCTTTCTCATTCCTTTGAAAGTCTTGCCAAACTGTTGTTTTGCGCGGAACACCGGATTCCTTTGGTTTACTCACCTGCGCCTCTGGCAGGCGCTACCGCACCGGTGACCGTCGCGGGCCACGTGTGCCAGGGTTTGGCCGAATGCCTGTGCGGCCTGGTTATCCACCAGTTGAAAACACCGGGGGCGCCTTTCATCATCGGAATGGGCCCCGCGGTGATGGACATGGCCACCGCTCAGAGTTCCTACAACGCCCCGGAATACTATCTCGCATATACGGCCGCCCTTGACATGAGCAAATTTTACGGTTTGCCCAGCTGGGGGTATGCCGGAACAACCGACAGTCAAATTCCGGACGGGCAGGCCGTGATGGAGGCCTCGATTCTGACGTTTATTTCATCTCTGTGGCGTGCAAGTCTCAATCATGATGTGGGTTATCATGATTTCGGACTTGCCGGCAGCTTCGAGATGGTGGTGATCATGAATGAAGTGATAGGCCTGTCACGCCGTTTTTCAAACGGCTTCCCCCTCGGTGAAGAGGAACTGGCCGCCGGGCCCATCTCCGAGGTTGGGCCGGGCGGAAACTTTCTGGTTCACCCCCACACCCTTGCAAATTTCCGGGCCGCGCAGTGGCGCCCTGAATTATTGAATCGGGCAGGCTATGACCGCTGGAAACAGGATGGGAGCAAGAACCTGCTCGACCGCGCGCGTGAAAAAGTTGAAGCGCTGTTGTCCGATCACGTGGTCGAAAGTCTCCCGGCCGCCACTCTCTCAAAACTGGATGAAATTATGGCCGATTTCGACGGGTCATGAAAGGGGAAGCGGGCCGGAGTCGTCATATACCGCTGGAAGGGCAGTCTTTTTATGCCGTGCATCGGGTGCGTTCGTTTTACAGCAGCGAGGAGGCAAGGCTGGTGAGGATCCGCTCCAAGCCGGGCGGAGCGGGATTTTGAATCTCAAAGGTCTGAAGGACATTGCGGAATTCTTCGATATCCAGGCAGTCAAGAAGGTGGCGGGTGCGCCATTCGGGTGGTATATGTTTTGCCCACGGACCTTCGAGAATGAAACGCAATAGCCTTTTACGATGCCGGAGCGCAGTCGCCGGGATGTCTTCGCTCGGGGCGTTCAGAGGGAAAATCTCCGGGACGGATTTCAGTAAGAGGCAAAAGGCGTTTCCGGCGATGGGCCTTGTGCCGGTTAGGTCTTCAATCAGCCCCCCCAGCAAACAACCCCATAAATCCCCCAGGAAGTGAAAAAACGCGACGAGGCCGTTTTCCATTTGTACTATCGGCACGGCATGGGTGTTGAGGCCGATGAAGCGGGCAAAATCCCGGGCCTGGGCGGTGGATGTCGAAGGCCCCCGGCCGGCGGGAACTTTCAGCGCGGCTCGTCCATCGGTGTCGGCCGCCAGGGCTTTGGACCGGCCTAAGGACCTGGAAATTTTGAGACGTCTACCGTTCAGAAGCACAGGCCCATCATTTGCCGTAAACCGGGGCAGTGATCCGATTACCTGCAGGGTGTCCTGATCCACCAACTCTATTACATGTTGGTCAGTATCAATATTTGTGTGAACAAGTCCCCGTTCGAAGGCCTGCTCCAGCTTCTCCCCGATGGTATATCTGCCGTGCCCTGAGGGATAAAGCCATCCCAGTGCCGCCAGATGCTCCAAAAGTTCAGGAAGCCTTTCCGGCCACTCGGTCTGTTTCAGCCAGTCCGGCAGTCTCGAACTCATCGCCCCGGCGGTGATCCATTTGTTGGGTGTTTGTTCGAGCAAGCCCAGGCATTGCTGAGCCAAAACGGACGGGCAGAAATTATGGTGTCCCCGCAAAAGGCGGCCTTCCCTTGCGGCTTCGATAAGATGTTCGTAACGGAGGCGCTCAGCATCGTTTTCGACCATACAGCATACCCGCATCACACTGGAGCGCCTGCTTCCACGGCCGATGCGCTGGAGCAAGGAAGATACATCGGGAGGGAGACCCGCCAGAACGACAAGATCAATATCTCCGATGTCGATTCCGACCTCCAGAGTGGTGGTGGCGAAGCACAAGCCGGCCGTGCCTGTGAGCATCCTGCGTTCGACGGTTTCGCGTCTTGACCGGGACAGGCTTCCATGATGCAGGAAAACGGAACCTCCGAAAGGCCGGCGGCCCTTAAACGCCGAAAAAAGCCGTTCAGCATCGGCTCGACGCCGGACGAACACAAGTGCTTTCCGGACGCCGTCAGGTTGTTGGGTCAGACGATGAAGAGCCCCGGCCAGCCCGGCGGCACCACCTTCAATAAATTCGGCGAAGATGGGCCGAACCCCGGGAATTTTGATAATTTCAGCGTTATCACCAAGATATCGACGGGAAATATCTTCCGGATCATCCACCGTGGCCGAAGAGCCTATAAGCTGGATATCCGGAGCGACCATGCGAACCCGCGAAATGAGACAGGCCAGCTGGTCTCCTCTGGGAGTGCCTGCCAGCATGTGCACTTCGTCAAGAACCATGAACCGAGACCGGGATAATATTGAAGGGGTTCGTGCGAGAATCGAATCCAGCGACTCAGGAGTCGTGATGACCATATGAGGAGGTTCTGCGCCTGAAATTTCCTTGCGCTCGCCCGTACGCCGCCCCGTACGAAGCCCTAATGCAGCCAGGCGTGGTGTGATCCTCCTTGCCAGATCATTGACCAGGGCTCTTGTCGGTGAAACTATCCAAGCGGAGAGGTTTTGCCGGCCGGCGAGGATTTTTTCGGCCAAAGGGGCCGTGTAGGCTTCGGTCTTGCCGGCTGCCGTGGGGGCAATGAGCAGAACCGGACCGCCGGCCATTATGGAGGGAATTCCATGAATCTGCACCGCTGTCGGGGTGTTGAATCCAGCAAGCAGTGTATACCAGGATCTAGGTATTACGGCTTTCAGGTTTTCAATTTCACTGTGATTTGTCATCGCCCGGTCGCGTTTAAACGCCTTTCAAGGTTTCTGAGCGTGGGCTTCAGTTTTTCCGGACAATGCCTCGCTATATCAACAATTTCGGTGATGAATTTCAGTGCCTGTCTCGGATTTTCAATGAGCCCGTGCAGGTGACAGGGCTCGATGACCTTCGCCATCAGGGAAGAAAGCCCACTGCCCGGGGTGAACCCGGAATCGGCGAGAGCATACAATGAAAGCACACGGTTTGAAAGAATGACGTAGTCCGAGCTGTCGAAATGTGCGAGTTCAATGAAGCGTTCGGCCGGAAGAGCCTTTTCCAGAAGTACTTTTCCGTCCGGATCGTGGGTCAGGGCAAAGATACAGTAGAGAGGCTGTTTTTCACTGTATCTGTAAGAAAAACTTTGATGAATGGCCTGGCCTCCCCTGGGCAGGGCGTCTGGGTCGAAGCGGAGCATGGATGCCGGGAGGCACGCGGCGGCGAAAGTTTTGAACAGGATGTCCGAAAAAGTCCGATCCCGGCCTCGAAGCACACTGTAGAATTCCGCTTCGTCGACCATGATCGCCAGGCCTTTGTATCCGACCTGCCGGGCCAGTTCAGCGATCCCTCCGAGTATAAGTGTATAGAGATGGGTGACTGTACGGAAATCTTTCAGTGCATAAAGCCGTTTCCTTACTCCCGTCGTGCTGCGAAGTCGATCTTCCAACTCCATGTTGCTCGACACCTCCGAGCCTTCGATCCAGTCCACCAGGCGTTCTTCCAGATCGTCGCCCTTCTCGATTGAGGGCAGAACGGTCATATAGAAAAGCGCGGGGCCCAGGTATGGATGGTAATCTGCGTGGGATTTTCTGTTCCATCGGCGGATCAGATCCAGATCCGCCATGGCTTTGCGCAAAAGCGGCCCCAGGCCGCGGCGCTCCAGGCTCGGGTCATCCGGATAGCGGATGCCGCCGGCGAGCATGTTGTAAATGCGCCGGGGCCTGTTGGCCATCACCTCGCGGCTGTCCAGTGTCGCCCGTGTTGCGAGGAAACCCTTTTCCAAGGCGAGAAGTTCGGCCATTTCCAGAAAATGAGTCTTGCCAGTTCCATAGTCCCCAAGAACAACCCTGAGCCCGCCGTTTTCGGCGGCGGATTCGAGGTCCCGGAGAATCACGTAAAGCTCCATATCCCTGCCTACGGTGTAGGTGTCCAAGTGAAATGAAGGAACAACACCGAGACGAAGCGCCTCTATGGCCTGATGTGCCGTTATAGAGACCGAACCCGGATCAATGCCCTTAACCGTCTCTTCCCGAGGGGTGTTTTCGTGTGTATCCGATGCAAATGAATCTTGTTCAAGCTTCTTTTTTGACCTGGAGGCTCTCTTCTTTGGAGGTGAACCAGTACAATCGGTTTTGGGAGATAAAACCGTTATCTCATCTAAAGGGATTTCCCATGGCGTCCCCGGTATTTCCTCAAACTCGACCCTTACGACACGACCGCCCCGAAGGAATCCGATCACTTTTCCGGCTCCCAGCTCGTGATGGCGGATCGGATCTCCTGTTTTCACCTTCAAAGGGGGGCGTTCAGGCATCCAGGAACTCCTCTTCATAATACTCGGACGATTCAAGGTGAGCGTAGCCCCCATGAACTATTTTCACTGCTTCTTCCTGGGTGATCAGCTGTTGCCCTTCAGACTTCTGGCTGTAAAGAAAATCTACGTAGGTCTTCACAAAAAGTCTTCGGTGGCTTACTTCGAAGGTATATGCCGCCATAGTGCTTGCGATCAAGGCACGATTGCGGGCCTGGACATCAGCGTCCGCCTTCCACCCCAGTGCTGTTTCGAAGATCCCCTGAAGTTTTTCGCCGATAGCTTCAAGAAAAGCCTCCGGCTCCATATCCAGACGCTCAAGATCGATCACCGCCGCCTGCGGGCTGCGTTCACCCATAGGAACAGGGCTTTTCAGACGCTGATCCAGGGCCGGATAATCGGGTACTACATTTCTCATGAACTCAGGAGGGACGGCGTAAATGAAAAGTGTGGACGGAAGCCTTGCCTGACCGCACAGGTCGATTACCTGACGGAGATTGTCGCCCACCGCGAGCATTTTTCTGCCGGTGAGCGAAAGGTTACGGTCCACTTCGTCGAAAAGCAGAACGATTCCGGGCAGCCCGTAGCCGGAAAAGATCTGCGAAAGGCTCCTGAGCATTTTGAACCCGGTGGATGAATCCACGGCCTCGAAAATCCCGAGAGGCCTGGTTTCGGTTTGCGGCACAGGTTCACCGAGAAGCCATGGTTCGATTATCGCCTCACGCCCGGCGTCCCCTTCGATATGAGCTGTCATGAAGGCGGCAGCGGCTTTGCGGAAAGAATGGCTTTCCACCGCCACGCGGCCGGCCGTCTGACGGAGCCATAACATGGCCCGCTCCTTGCCCATCGCATTCAGCCGGTCATCAGCCAGGTCCCTCAGCACATCGGTGAGCCCGCGGGTTGGTTCGGCACCTTCATCTCGCGGCGGGCTCGTCAGGTTAACGGCGACGGCGGAGTAAACCTTAACCGGATCGTCGTAGGGGCATTCCCGAGGTGAAAGATTGATCAGCGAGGTGATGAACCCCTGTTTCCACGCCAAGTCCCTTACACAATAAAGGAAATGGGTTTTCCCGCCTCCGTAATATCCCTGCACCAGTTTGAAACTGGAACCTCTGGGGTTGTGCTTCAACCTGCTCAGGTACTCCTCGTTCAGGATATGCAGATAGGAATTGTTGCCGACATTGAGATGGGTTATGCCCTGCTCAGGTGGTTGGCCGGATTCCCCCACACGCTGTAGAATGTGCCTCGCGAGATCTGGTTGAAGGGCTGCGTCGTTCATATTACATTCTCCTGTAATCAGGCTTCCACATTGGAGAACCAGATGCTCAGATAATATTGACCCTGTCCGGGACTGTCTTCGACAAAGAGCACCCCCTTTTTATCCTGTGTGGAGACACCTGTAGCGGTTCCGAGATTCAGGCGGCGGCCTTTTCTGGAAAGGACCGCCTCGTACTCGCTGGCGCAGAACTCTCCCAATCCGTTCAATGCGGCAACATCTATTTCGTTTTCACTGCCGGAAGCGTCGAAGATTTCACTGGTTGTGTATAATTTGGCTGGCCAGCATATAGAAACAATACTGGATTCGTCTCTACCTCCTGGTGTCCATACATATGTATG
>JAWOBE010000109.1:0-12341 GCA_046498185.1 Desulfatiglandaceae bacterium
CTTAAAAACACTATTTTAAAACAGCCGATACCGAAGACGACGCCGATCTCAACCCCTGCCGTGCGGGCATTAGCTATTAGCCATTAGCTTTTAGCTTTTAGCTTTTAGCTTTTAGCTATTAGGTGTTCGGACTTAAAAACACTATTTTAAAACAGACGATACCGCCGCCGATAGAAGGGAGGGGATGACCTGTCGGGCGTAGCTTTGGCGAAGCCTGAACCCCTCCCCTACATCCCTGATTCCCGCCCGCGGGCGTTCCCTTCAAAAACAGACGATTCCGACCCCCATACCGACGCCGATCTCAACACGCGCCGCAGGCGCCACTAACAGCAACACGGCCGCCCCGCGGCCCCACCAACACGCGCCGCAGGCGCCAACCCTCTCATCGGTGAACCCTCGAATTCGAGGGCAGCTGTGCGGCAGCACGGGTGTAGATGGGGATGTTCGTCCGAGAAAATCAACTTGTTTATTTTATCGGACGGATATCCTCATCGCCATTCACCGATGAGTATCCTTATCCCGCTGTTCTTGCTTTTCTTTGTTTACCCCGTTGAACCGGGGTCCCCTCTGGGGTGTTCAACCGGGGCGTCTCGGCGTCTTGGCGCGATGCACCGATTCCATCGGCTCTTTAACGGCGCAGCCGGAATCCGACGCCGAATTCTGACTCCTGGCTCCTGGCCCCTGGCTTCTCAGCCGGGGCGGGGGCCACACTGCGTTTTGAGCCTTTCAACCTATAACAGAGAAGCTGCTGTCCGGGTTTATTTCCCTGTTGCGCGAAAAAAAGCCGATATTGCAGGTTCTTCCCGTGTATTTCATCTGGAATGAAACCGGATCCTCATCATGATTGCGCCCTGATTCCACGGCCTTTATGAGTTCCCCCATCAACACACCTGCAATCGGGGCGTTTTTGTACTGGTTGCCGGAAGTACCGATCGCCATATAAAAGCCCGGGAGATCAGACATATCATAAATTGGGAGCCAGTCGTCGGAAGCATCATAGAGGCTTACCAAGCCCTGGCTTTTCTCCGGTACCGGGAGCCCCTCGAGGCGCTGGGCTTCGCGGATGACCTGGGTCTTCCATTGATCCGTAAAGCTCTTGTTGTAATCATCCGGATCGTCCACATACTCCAGTTCATCACATTCGGGATCCTCCGAACCTATAAGCACATGGTTTCCCACCTCTGGCCTTGAATAAACGCCGATGTCCCCGTCCGAAAGGATCATTCCCCTGGTGTTGTAATCGAAGCCCTCCGGTGCCGGCACATGGCAAACCTCCTGCCTGAGGGGCTTGGTCTTTATGTTCATCCCCTCTTCCACCCCGGCCATGCGGTTAACCAGGTACGAATGCGGACCAGCCACGTTGACCACCACATTCGCGTCGATCTCTGTGCCGTTTTTAAGCGTCACCCCCGCCACTTTGCCGTTTTTAGTGCGTATTTCGACAATCTCTGAATTAAACAGAAACTTTCCGCCTCGGGCTTCTATCGCCCTCTGGACATTGTGGCACGAGAGCTTGGGGTCCGAAATCAACCCTGATTCCGGGATATAAATACCACCGTTAATCTCCCCCCCGGTGGGTCTTCCGAAACGTTCATCGCCGGAAGTGGTCGGAGGACCGTACTTACGGGTGTCGATAATCGGAAATATCTCTTTCATTTCCGACGTGTTAAACTCATGGTACACGACATTGAGATCGCTCAACGAAGCCATGACATTTTTCAAAAACTTGTTCTTCTCGGTTTTAACCACCATGCAGCCCGTATTGATATATTTCACCAGACCGGCCTCGTCGGTCACTCCAAGGTACTTCGGCCAGTCAAGCCAATAGTAGTAGCCTTCCCGGGCCATCGCCACACCATCGGCTGTAGAATAGTGCAGCCTGATGATGGCGCACGACTCCGAGGTGGATCCATAGCCCGCCTCCGGCAGTTTATCCACATTCAGGGTCTTGAAACCCCTTTTCGTGAGTTCGAAACTCACGCAACACCCTATGATTCCAGCGCCTATGACGATCGCATCGTATCTTTCCGCCATTAATTAAACCTCCTTATAAATTTGGGATTCACCGATCAAATATGATGAAATCGTAAAAAGTACCATCCCCGCCTTATCGGGGTCGGTATCGGGGTCGAAAAGGCCGCCGGTCAAGTTCCGATACCGACGCCGACAGCGACCCCGGCCCCGAGGGACACGGTTGTTTCGACTTTTTTACAAGCCCTTCAAACGGAAGTTACAATATCCCCCCCGACAGCCAACCGTCAACCAAGTTTTTAAAGTGTCAAAAATGAAAATATTTCATTGCAATATTAGACTGCTACCTGTAAATTCGGAGCTCAAAATTTTGCAGGGAAATGAAGGCCGCGTGACCCTGGGGGAGTATCGAAACGGAGTTTTGAGGAGTGCGGGGAGACCGAAGGAATTTTTTCATCGCGCAAAGACGCCAAGGCGCCAAGAACAGCAAGGACAGCAAGAACAGCGGAATAAGGATACTCATCGGTGAAGGGCGATGAGGATATATGTCCCGAAAAATAAACGCGTTGATTTTTCCGGACAGACATCCTCCTCTACAGCTGTCTAAGGGCACAGCTGCCCTCGTGGACGAGGGATCACCGATGAGAAACTTAATATGCAAAAAGCTGGAAGTTGCAGGGGGCGTTGCCTGAACGGTTGCTAGTTTGAATCTGGAATCTTGAATCTGGAATGCCGCGCAGCGGCATTATCGCGATTGCAAATCGCTCCCACAGGTAACTGTTATTTGTTGTCGGTTATCAGACAAACCAAATAAACTGGGATAACCATATAGACGAGACACCATTCAACACCAAAAAAGGGATCGTGCAATGTTCGGAAAATTCAAGCGACTGTGGAAAGAGCCCTCGTGGAAAAGCAGTTACGACGTGGCGATTATCGGCGGAGGTCTTCACGGCCTTGCAACTGCTTATTTTCTGGCAAGGAACCACGGCATCAGAAACATCGCGATAATCGAAAAAAAATTCATAGGCTTCGGAGGTTCCGGTAGAAATACTGCGATTGTCCGCGCGAATCAGCGTACGGCGGAGAATCTTCCGCTCTACCAGGAAGGGTTGAAGCTATGGCCGGTTCTGACCCGCGAACTGGACTTCAACTTGATGTTCCACCAATGCGGAAACCTTAACCTGGCCCACAGCGAAGCCGCGATGAATGCACTGAGGATGCAGATCGCAAATGCCCAGATCCTGGGAATCGATATCCACTTAATCGATGCTCATGAACTCAAGGACCTCTGCCCGGCGATCGATACCTCCGAACGCCCCCGGTTCCCTGTATTCGGTGCGATGTACCACCCTTCCGGCGGGATCATTCGCCACGATGCCCTGGTTTGGGGGCTGGCGAAGGCCGCCTCGGCCTCGGGTACCGATATTTTCCAGGAAACAGAGGCAACGGGCATACGCGTCGAGCATGGCAAGGTCACGGGCCTTGAAACATCGCGCGGCACGATCCACACACCTCGTATTCTGCTCGCGGCAGGTGGTTATTCGGCCCAGCTGGCATGGGAGATGCTGAAAATTCCACTTCCCATAAGCGTCCTGACCATACAGGCGATGGTAACTCAGCCGCTGAAACCTGTTCTTTCGCACGTGGTTTCCTCGGGAGCTTATCATGCGTATGCAAACCAGACCCTGAAAGGTGAAGTCGTCACCGGGGCACACATGGATCCCTGGCCTAATTTCACGACACGCACAACCGCCCATTACATCAAACACCAGGCCGAGGCTCTGTCGGATATTCTGCCGTGCCTGAGAGGCGTCAAATTTATGCGGCACTGGGCGGGTCTTGCGGATATGACCCCCGACATGGCACCAATAATGGAAGGTAACGATCCGGTGGAGGGGCTTTACATTGACTGTGGCTGGGGTTATTTCGGTTTTAAATCAGCACCGGTCACGGGCAAATATATGGCCCGCTATATCGCGGAGCAGCGCCGGCCTGAAATGCTCAAACCGTTTTCCATGAAGCGATTCTGTGAGAATCGTCTTCTCGGAGAAACAGCGAACCCTCCGGGCTATGGTCCCTGGAATTAAGGAGTCTGACAATGTCTTTCATGATCGAGTGCCCTGTGTGCGGAAAACGAAACGCATATGAATTCAGATACGGTGAGGTGGATCAAGGCCCCAGGCCCTCCGAGGAGGAGACCACCGCCGATCAGTGGTGCAGCTACGTTTACCGGCGGCCCAACACCGGAGGGGTTCAAAAAGAATGGTGGAGTCACCGCGACGGTTGCGGAGTATGGTTCACAATCCGAAGAAACACCACGACCAATCTTCAGGTCCACGACCCGGAGGCATAATATGGACAGAATAGACCAATTGTCCACAGCAAGAATTGATACGACAAAGGAAATTCCCTTCAAATACCGCAAATCCCTTCTTTACGGACTTGCCGGTGACACCGTAGCGACCGCACTCTATGCAAACGGCATACGCATCTTCAGCAGGAGCTTGAAATACCACCGGCCGAGGGGACTTTACAGCCTGGATGGTGAATGCACCAACACGTTTATGCAAGTCGACGGGGTACCCAACGAATCCACCGACACCACGCTGCTTCGCGAAGGAATGTCGGTGATTCCCCAGAACGTTCTTGGAAGCCCTGAGTTCGACCTGCTGGCCGGGTTGGACCTTTTCGGTTGGGCGATGCCAGCCGGTTTTTACTACCATATGATGCACAAACCCTACACGCTGTGGCCGTTTTTCAAAGCATTCCTGCGAAAAATGGCGGGGCTCGGGAAAATCGATCCTTCATTTTCAATGCCCGGCACCTATGACGAAATATATCCACAAACCGATGTCTGCGTGGTCGGAGGCGGTCCTGCCGGCATGAATGCGGCGCTGGCGGCGGCTTCAACCGGACTCCGGGTTATACTCCTTGAAGCACGGCCCTGGCTCGGAGGGTTTTTCGACTATCGCGAAGCACGGTATGATGCGGCAACCACCCTTTCCCGGCACGGCCGCGAACTCGCGGAGAAGGTCCAGAATTCATCTGTGAGAGTCCTTACCCGCACGTCGATGGTCGGGTATTATAATGACAATCTTATCACCGCTTTTCAGGCAGGCGGGGAAAACGACGCGTTTGACCGCAGGTATTTGGAAATCAGGGCCAAATCGGTCGTGATCTGCTCCGGGTGCAAAGAAAGGCCCCTGATATTCGAAAACAACGACCGGCCGGGCGTCATGCAGACCGGCTGTGCCCACAGGCTTGCTCGAACTTACGCCATCCGTCCCGGAAAATCCGCGGTTTTCAGCGTAGGAGACGACCTGGGAATCGAGGCTGCAGCCGATCTGGCGGACCTTGGTGTCGAGGTAAAAGCCGTCTGCGATTTCCGGAGCGACGGATACAACCCTGAATTGGTTGAAAAGCTCGAGCAGCGCAATATCGAATTTTTCCCCGGCTGGGTGGCCGCTTGCGCCCACGGGGTTCAGGCGGTCAAGGGGGTGACGGTTTCAAATATTCAGGGATCCAGTAAACGCGGCATCGACTGCGACCTGGTTGCGGCCTCTGCAGGCGTCACCCAGGTCACAACGCCCCTGTTCCTGCTCGGCGCACCCTCGGTGTTCGACAAAAAAACGGGCTTGTTCCAGCCGTCCGAACTTCCCGCCGGGGTTTTTACCGGCGGAAGGCTTCTCGGGTATACCGACCCCGGTTCGATAGAGGCATCAGGAACGGTAGGGGGCTTAAAGGCAGCGGAGTATTGCGGCTCGCCTTCCACTGAAACCTTGACCGAAGCAGAAGCGAAACTGCAATCTCTGCCCGGTCCTGTTGCGGTTCCTTCCTTTGTTCGTGCACCCGGAAGCGGGAAAAAGAGTTTTGTATGCCTGGATGAAGACACCACCGTCAAGCATATCCGCCAGGGCTGCGACGCCGGCTTCGACCGGGTCGAACTGTCCAAGCGATATACCGCCGCGGGCACCGGGGCCGGGCAATCCGGTATTGCGGGACACAACCTGCCCCTTGTGATGTCCGAGTATCTCGGAGAAAACTCACCGATACAGATTCCTTCCACGGTCCGGTCTCCGCTGGTGGCAAATCCCATAGCGGCATATGCCGGTGCAAATCACAACATGTACAAGCGGACCCCGGTTCACGAAGCCCAGGAAGCCGTTGGAGCCATATTCAGGCGCATTGGCGTCTGGAAGCGCGCACGCTACTTTTCCCGGGATTTCACGAGCCGAGAGGAAATACAGAATGTCCGCACAAACGTCGGGATCATCGAGGTGGCAACACTCGGCAAGTTCCGACTTTTCGGACCCGACGCCCTCAAAGTGCTTCAAAGAGTATATGTCGGAGACATGAGCCGGATTCCCGCGGGAAAAGTCAAGTATTCGGCGATGTGCAACGATGGAGGGTGCCTCCTGGATGACGGAGTGGTGGCGAAAATCGGTGAAGGCGATTACTATTTCACCGCTTCGAGCGGCAGAGCCGGCTTAACGGTCGAATGGCTGCGCTATCATGCCAGGCATGAAGGATGGAATTTCAATATAATCAACCTGACAGACGCCTTCGGGGCGATAAACCTCGCAGGTCCCAACGCAAGGGCCGTGCTGGAAAAACTTACCAACGCCGATCTTTCAAACGAAGCATTCCCGTACATGGGGTACAGGGACTTTGAGCTTTCGGGTGGAGTTCCTGTGCGTGCTTTCCGTTTGGGCTTTGTTGGGGAACTTTCCTACGAGCTTCACATGCCCTCAAGCTATATGCTTTCAGTCTGGAACATGCTTCTCGAAGCCGGTAAACCGCTCGGGATCATGCCTTTCGGCCTGGAAGCCCAAAACTGCCTCAGGCTGGAGAAGGGTCATGTCATCATCGGCCAGGAAAGCGAAATACGCACAACCCTTCATGACCTGGGAATGGGCTGGCTGTGGTACCGGAAAAAACCGGAAGCAAAGACGGTTGGCGCAGCCGCGTTAGCGATGACCGAACATCAGGAAGGACGGCTTAAGCTTGTGGGTCTGCGAATGCAAGCGCCGGGCAGATGCCCGAAAGACGGTGCGGCGATCGTGGAGGCTGATGCCGCCCGCGGTTTTGTATGCACGGCGCGCTATAGTTTCCCGCTCAAAGAATCCATCGGCCTTGCGCTGGTGCAAGCCCCGCTTGCCGAACCGGGCACGATCGTAAAACTTTACGAACCCGACGCAGGGGATGAACGCATAAAAGCCTCCGTGGTAAAAACCCCGTTCTACGATCCCGAAGGCTTACGGCTCAGGATGTAACAGGAGAATAAAATGACCGAATCTCTTCGACAGTCGTCGGTACATTTCAACGCCGACCCGCTTGAATCCGAATCGCGGGGCGGCTGGGAAGTCGTTCTTGAATACAAAGGAGAAAACGCCGCACCCCAGATCATGGATCTGAGCCATAGAAACCGGTGGGATGTTCAAGACGGTGATCTAAACCGGTTGAAACCCTGGGGAAGGGAAATTCCCGAAAGACCCGGACAGTCCTCCTACGACCGGGGTCTGCTGATAAGCCGTATGAACCGAACCCAGGCTGCCTGCTGGCACCTGGCAGGAGATCCCCTGGACAAGCCGGAGCAAACGGCCTTCACGGATATCACCGACGGCCAAATGATGGTTGCCCTGGTTGGCAGAGAAGTTTTCGCCATAATCGAAAAAGCCGTGGCACTCGATTTTGAAGCTTCCCCGTTCCAGCCCCCCAGGTTGTTCCAGGCACCTGTTTTCCGTGTACCGGCACAAATAGTCCACCTCGGAGCCGAAAACGGAAGGGAAATGATTCTTATCGCTTGTTCGCGTGGCTACGGTTACACCATGACCGAGGCTCTCCTCCGGGCAGGAGCCGAGTGGGGTCTTCACCCTGCAGGCGAAAAAGCCTTCTCCACGTGCCTGGAGACAATGTTTCCAGGTTGAGAAGGATTTTGCATCGCGCAAAGACGCATGTTGGTGGCGCCGCAGAGCGGCGGTGTAAGTGTTAGTGTTAGTGGCGCCTGCGACGCGGGATTTGGATCTCGCGCAAAGGCGCTCAGGCGCGAAGAAAAACGAGAACAGCCTGTTATGGTTATCAGTTAACCGTTATCTGTTATCAGTTCTTAACCATTTTGAATCTGGAATCTTGGATCTTGAATGCCGCGCAGCGGCATAATCGCGATTACAAATCGCTCCCACAGGACACCGAACTTCAAGCTGTGGGAGCGGTTTTTAACCGCGATTCTTCACGCAACTACAGGGGAAGCAACATCGCGATTACAAATCGCTCCCACAGGACAACGAGCAACTTCAAGCTGTGGGAGCGGTTTGTTACCGCGATCTGGCCCGCAGCTCCGGTGCAACACCATCGCGATTGCAAATCGCTCCCACAGGGCAGAGCAGCGATTTTATCGCAGAAGATTCTCCGGCATCTGAACGGCGACGACACGGCCTTTTGCGCAAACCTTTCCGTCCGCGAAAAGATCCGTTTCGACCACCACCTTGCGATCCTTTATTTCGGAAACTCTTCCGCGAACGTTTAAAGGCCCTGAGATGGGTGTCGGTTTCAGATAATCGACATGAAGAGATGCTGTCACGTAGCGGAGGGTCTTTTCAGGGGTCATTTCGATTCCCTGCGCCCTGCACGCCGCCGCGGCGGCGGTTGCGGTGCTGTGGCAGTCTATCAGCGAAGCGATCAACCCGCCGTAGACATAACCCGGGAAAGCGGTATGATAAGGTTCAGGTTGAAAAACCGCCACCGATTCCTCGCCGTCCCAGTAACTCTTGATTTTCAAGCCGTGAGGGTTCAGGGTGCCGCACCCGTAACAGTAGCTTAAATCTTCCGGATAACATTCCTGAAAAGCCTTCTGCGCCTGTGTCTCCATCTCTCCTCCACCCTATGTCGTTTATAAACATTCCTACATTAGCGAGTAGGAGTATTCGCACCGCGGATGAAAATTTCCTCCTTGCACTGTGGACATCAGATTATATCCTGGTAAGGATCCCGTCAGGCACGCGGCCAGGCAGATAACCGAAGGAATCATCTCTTTCCTCGGAGATGGACCATTTCCAGAAAGGTATTATACTGACATCCCCTCGAGCGATCCGTTCGTTCCCCTGCTGTGCGGCAGTGACGATCAACCCCCGATTCAAACCCTCTTTTTCCATGCCCATCGCCAGTGCATTCAATTCCCGCGACCTTGTGCCCTCATCGGACATATCCAGGCAGACCTGAATCACCTGCCGGCGACCATCGGGGCTTACTGCTAGAAAATCCGATTCTTGTTGCCCCCTGATGTACATGACTGAATTTTCACGCCGTATCAGCTCGATAAAAACCATGTTCTCGAGAACCCGGCCAAGATCCCGTGTCAACCTGGTGGCTGCGATCCAGAAGAAACCGGGGTCCAGCACATAAACCTTTTTCGGGTTAACCTTCTGTTGCTTCACGGAGCCGCTTTTTACCGGTACAAAGAAAAAAAGCATGGCTTCTTCCAAATAATTGAAATAATCGTAAAGTGTATCCCTGGAAAGAGAGTGCCCCTGGCTTTTCAAGTTGTTAAAAAGCCGATTCACGGATACGAGGTTTGAAATATTATGAAGCAGTGTATTTAAAACAAATTTGAAAAGAGTTGTGTTTTTTACGTCAAAACGCTCCACAATATCCCGATAAAGCATAAGGTCCAAGTAATCGCGGAGTATCCGCCTCTTTAAAACCTCGGGCATGGTCACGATTTCCGGGAAACCGCCGTACTTCATGTATTGGTCTTGCCAATGGCCCCATTGGGCAACGGCCTTCGAAGAAAAGTGCTGCTTTAAATCACCGCCATGAAACAGGCCGTATTCCGCAAGCGAAAGGGGCATAACACTGAAATTCAGCGTTCTGCCCCTTAGGGCCGTTGACAGCTCCCGGCCGAGCATTGCAGCCGATGAGCCGGTCACGAAAACGTACATGCGTTCATGATCCAGAACGCGCCTGACAAATGAATCCCAGCCTGAAACGGCCTGCACCTCGTCGAGAAAAAGGTATGTTTCCTGCTCCTTCTTTTCAGGCCACAACTCGAAATAGGCGTCGAGCAGATTTTCCAGCCCGGTGCCGGTCAGCCCGAACAGTCGGCTGTCTTCCAGGTTTATCGTCACGATGCTGTTCGGCTCCACGCCGCTTTGCACCAGGTCGCGAATCATGGAATGAAAGAGAAAGGTCTTACCGCTTCGCCTGGGACCGGTAAGGGCCACCACCTTCCCGAGAACAAGTGGAAAACGGTAGGTCCGGGGATGAATTTCCGGCACACCCGACTGCAGGGCATCCGAAATAAGCCGCTTGAATATTTCCTTGAAATCCATGATTGCCCTCTTTACAAGGACAAATTAAGCACAAAGTTACCTTTTATACAAGGTAAAAAATTCGATTGTTGTTTGGGATTTGGATAATCGCTCCCACAGGCAGACCAAACAGGATCACTTTTTTTCGGATTTCAGAATATCTCCCAGCGCGGCGAAAGGTTTGTATGTCGTTGGAGCCGCCTTGCTTTCGCTTCCGCTGTTCTGCACGTGTTTTACCGCCTCATCATGGTCCAGGTAGCGGCGATGTTCGTTTTCATGGCAGTAGATGCACAGGTTTTCCCAGTTGCTGCCGTCGGGCGGATTGTTGTCGTGATTATGGTCCTTGTGATGGACGGTGAGCAAATGAAGATTTGAAAGATTGAACTCACGCCCGCACCTGGCACACACCCACGGGTGCAGCTTCAGGGATTTTTCCCTGTAGCCCTTCATGCGGTCTTCCTCGAAACCGCGTGCCTTCTCAACGATCCTCTCGGCCTCCTCCCGGCTTATCCTTCCACCCCGTGCCTTTCGGGATTTGAGCTGATCGAATTCCATGCAGTCCTCCTTCTTCCTTCCAATTGTCTAAACCGCCTCGATGGTTGAAGGCGGTTTACTACCTATATTGTAAGTAACACTTACCACGCCGGGGACCGACGCGATGATTTCTTCGGCCATTTTTTCCAGAAGATCGAATGAAAGCCGGGTCGGAGAAGCTGTTCTCGCGTCCACGCTGTCCCAGCACCGCACCTCGATTTGCCGGCCGAAATCTCGACCCCCCTCACGGATGCCCGTTACGCGATCCTGATGAAGGACGGCAAGATACTGAAACGCCTTTGTATCTTTCAAAAAATTCTCCACGACCACGGTGGCTTTCCTCACCATATCTACGTCCTCGGGTGTAACCGGCCCGATCACCCGGGCGGCCAGGGCGGGCCCTGGAAACGGAATCCGGTCGAATAGCTCCGGCGGCAGCCCAAGAGCTTTCCCCACCATCCTGACCCCGTCCTTGCGCAGCTGAACCAGGGGCTCGACGATGCTGTATCCGAATGTCTCCTTCGGGTCGATCCCGAGCTGGGCGAAGACGTTATGCTGCCTCTTTATCCCTGCAACGGTCTCGTCTATATCGGTTAGTATCGTACCCTGAAGCAAGGTCGCGGCTCCGCTTTCCTTTACAATACGGCCGAAAACCCGGCGGTAAAAAGACTGGGTTACGGCCTCGCGCTTTTCTTCAGGATCCGAAACGCCATCGAGGGCTTCGAAAAAATCCTTACGTGCATCCACCACGTCTACCTTGACCCCCAGGTCGGCAAAAAAGCCGACTACCTTTTCAGCCTCACCTTCCCGCATCAACCCGTTTTCCACGAACACCGTCTTGAGCCGCGGCCCGAGCGCACGGTGCCCGAGCATGGTCACGACAGAGGAATCCACCCCTCCGGAAAGCGCGTTGATCGCAGTACCTTCCCCAACAACGTTTCTTATTTCATTCACTTTTTCTTCTATGAACTTCGATGTGTCAAGTTCCTGCATTCTAATTTCATCCACCATGAACCGGCTCCTTAAAAGACTTTAATAGTATTGGCCGGCTCCGCCGGCGATTCAAAGTATCCTACATTTTCATCGTCATCCAGGCAAGAATTTAGAAAAAAAAGTTTAAGATTCCAGATTTGCGCCTCGGGCGGTGTTGAGGTTAGTGGCCCCGGCGCGCGGCCAGAAGCTGAAACTATAAGCTATTAGCCATTAGCTCTTAGCGGTTAGCGAATCGGAATCCAAAAGCACTACCTTAAAAACAGCCGATACCGACGCCGACGCGGATGTGATATCGATTACGACAACGATAACCGTTTCGCTTGCGCTCCACTGACAACGATTGAACTCAAGAAGAATAAAGGCTGTGGCGGCTGGAAACCCAAGCTGTTAGCCATTAGCTCTTAGCGGTTAGCGAATCGGAATCCAAAAGCACTACCTGAAAAACAGCCTATACCGACGCCGAGGGACATCGTTGTTTTGACTTTTTACGACCGCATCAATCCCTGGTCTGGCCGAAGATGCGAAGCAGCATCA
>JAWOBE010000132.1:0-7152 GCA_046498185.1 Desulfatiglandaceae bacterium
ATGTTTCCTATGGCGGCGATAGGTTCGAGATCGCTGAAAGTTCTTATAAGGTGATGGTCTATGACGTCTGCGATTCTTCCCAGTCCTTTGTGTATATATATGCCCTTACGGTTGGCGATTGCGAGCCCTGTGCTGGCTTTTCCCCTGTGCTGACAGGCCCCGGTGGCAAGGAAAGTTTTTAGAACCAGGTCTTTTTCGCCGAGTCCATAGGTGCCTACGATTCCGTCCATTAGTCGATCTCCCGAAAAAAATTATTTAGTGCCCATCCGGAAATGCCGGATGGAAACTATTTAATATCAGCATGATATTCCTGCAGTGATTTAACAGCTTCCTTGCCCCGTAGTTTGGCGACTATCCCCCTGGCGGCGGCAAGGGCTGCGGCTAGTGTAGTGATATAAGGCACCTTGTATGCAATGGCGGCTTGTCTTATATAAGAATCATCATGTTTTCCAAGCTTTCCGCTGGGAGTGTTGATTACTAAATCAATTTTTTTATTTTTTATGGCATCTATTATATTTGGGCGTCCTTCATTCAGTTTCATGATTCGTTCCGCCCGAATATAATGGCTGTTCAGGAATTGCTCGGTGCCGTCGGTGGCTTTGATGGTGAAGCCCAGGGTCGAAAAAATCCTGGCCACTTCGAGAACCGCAGGGCGGTCCATTTCGGTTACGGTAATCAAAATCGTTCCCTCCGTGGGCAGAATTTGACCCGCTGCCAGCTGGGCTTTTAAAAACGCAAGCCCGAATGAGTCCGCCATGCCCAGAACTTCACCGGTGGAGCGCATTTCAGGACCCAGAATCGGATCCACTTCCGGAAACATCGAAAATGGGAAGACTGCTTCCTTGACACCGTAATGCGGTACAATTTTGGGTTTGATGTCCAGGTCTTCAAGCCGATCTCCTAACATCAATCTGGTAGCGAGTCCGGCCATCTGGATGTTGCATACCTTCGAAACCAGCGGGACGGTCCGTGATGCGCGCGGATTGGCTTCCAAAATGTAAACCGTGTCTTCGGATATGGCATACTGGATATTCATCAACCCCACGACTTGCAGTTCGGTCGCAATACGTCTGTTGTATTCGTAGATTGTCGACAGATGCTTGGCCGGAAGGCTGATGGGAGGGATTACGCAGGCCGAATCCCCGGAGTGGATGCCGGCAAGTTCTATATGCTCCATCACGGCCGGAACGAATGCATCGGTTCCGTCCGCGACCGCATCGGCTTCCACTTCTATTGCATTTTCAAGGAATTTATCAATTAAAATGGGTCTTTCAGGGCTTACATCCACGGCCGCACGTACATAGCGGGTCAGCATCTCCTCGTCGTGGATTACTTCCATGGCTCTGCCGCCCAGTACGTACGAAGGACGCACCATAAGGGGGTAGCCTATTGAAGATGCAATCCGTAATGCTTCTTCGAGCGTGCTTGCCATAGCGGATTCCGGCTCAGGCACGCCGAGCTTGTTCATGATTTGTCTGAATCGGTCTCTGTCCTCTGCCAGGTCTATTGCCTCAGGGCTTGTGCCGATGATTTTAACACCCGCAGCGGCAAGTTCACCGGCTATATTGAGGGGTGTCTGCCCGCCGAACTGAACGATGACGCCTTCGGGTTTTTCTTTTTCATATATGCTAAGTACATCTTCCACGGTCAGAGGCTCGAAATATAATTTATCAGATGTATCATAATCCGTGGAAACGGTTTCAGGGTTACAGTTTATCATTATCGATTCATATCCGGCGTCTTTCAGCGCAAATGCTGAATGAACACAGCAATAGTCGAACTCTATGCCCTGTCCTATCCGGTTGGGTCCTCCTCCCAGGACCATTATTTTGGGCCGTGCGCTGGCTTCGACTTTATCCGGCGCGTTATATGTCGAGTAATAATATGCGGCGGATTCGACACCGCTTACAGGCACAGGCTCCCAGCCCTGGACAACTCCTATGGTAATCCTCCTGGAGCGCACAAGGTGCTCGTCAACACCCAGAAGAAACGCTATATAACGATCAGAAAAACCGTCCTTTTTGGCCCGTTCAAACAGGGTTTCAGGTAATTCGTCGAAGGTATGAGCACGAATTTCTTCTTCCAGTTCAACGAGTTCCTTCATCTGATCGATGAACCATGCCTTTATACGGGTTTTTTCGTACAAGGTGGAAACCGCTGCGCCTTTTCGGAGAGCCTCGTACATAATGAACAATCTTTCACTGGAAGGAGTGGACAACATGTCCATAAGATCTTCGAGCGACCTGGTGTTGAAGTCGGAGGCGAAACCGAGTCCGTAACGGCCGATTTCGAGAGAGCGCACAGCCTTCTGAAATGCTTCTTTGTACGTTTTGCCGATGCTCATAACTTCCCCGACAGCCCGCATCTGGGTGCCGAGCTTGTCTTCGGCCCCTTCGAATTTCTCAAATGCCCAGCGGGGGAATTTAGCCACCACGTAATCGCCTGAAGGGGTGTATTTTTCGAGGGTGCCTTCCTTCCAGTACGGGATTTCGGTGAGAGTCAGCCCGCCCGCGAGCATCGCTGAAATAAGCGCGATCGGAAAGCCGGTGGCCTTGGAGGCGAGGGCGGAGGACCTAGATGTCCGGGGATTTATTTCAATCACGACGACCCTGCCTGTTTCGGGGTCATGGGCGAATTGAACGTTGGTGCCGCCGATGACCTCTATCGCCTCCACGATGCGGTAAGCATAGGATTGCAGCTTCTGCTGGAGTTCGGGGGATATCGTCAGCATGGGGGCCACGCAGAATGAATCTCCGGTATGAACTCCCATTGGGTCTACATTTTCAATGAAACAGACCGTCACCATGTGATTGTCGGCGTCGCGTACAACCTCGAGTTCCAGCTCTTCCCAGCCGATCACCGACTCCTCTACAAGCACCTGGCCTACGAGACTTGCCGCGATTCCGCGTCCGGCTACTGTTTGCAGTTCCTCCGAATTGTATACGAGCCCCCCACCTGTTCCACCCATGGTATAAGCCGGCCTTATTACAACAGGATAGCCGAGCTTTTGAGCAATTTGTTCCGCCTCTTCGACGGTATAGGCAGGCTCGCTTCGAGGCATTTCAATACCGAGACGGGTCATTGTCTCTTTGAACGCGATCCGATCTTCACCACGTTCTATCGCATCGAGGGCGACGCCGATAATTTGTACGCCATAACGATCGAGTACACCGGAACGTGAAAGTCCGGAGGCAAGATTGAGCGCGGTTTGCCCGCCCAGGTTCGGCAGCAATGCATCGGGGCGTTCTTTTTCAATTATTTTGGTAAGTGTTTCCAGGTTGAGGGGTTCTATGTAGGTGATATCGGCCATTCCAGGGTCGGTCATTATCGTGGCCGGGTTGGAATTGACAAGCAGAACTTCATAACCAAGCTTTTTAAGTGCCTTGCAGGCCTGGGTCCCCGAGTAGTCGAATTCACAGGCTTGCCCTATTACTATCGGTCCGGAACCTATTATCATCACTTTATTTATGTCTGTACGTTTCGGCATAACAAGAAGTTCCTTCCTGGTAAAATTATTTCAGTCGGTGGACATACGGGTGAATCTCACGTCGGTCCAAACCTCCAACGGCATCTCTCAATGCAATTACGTCTCAAATATGCGAAAGAGGGTACACCCTGGAATAAGAAATGGAAAACAACGATGCGACCAAGTTTCGACCGGAGCGACTATAGAAAACGGCCCCGAGGGTGTCAAGGGGAAAGTTGGCTTTGAAAAAAGTAGACATTCAACGATAAAGCATTGAAATATTTTATTTATATTTGATTCATTTTGTATGTGTGGATGCTGCTAATCGAACCATAAAATTCGACCGGAGCCTTCAGTGATTTTATCGAATTTTCCTTCCTCCGCTGAGATGTAAATAGTGCCGTCGTAAACTTTAAGATCGGTCAGGCAGTATGGAATTTCTCGGGTGTTCCATGCACTCACCAGTTTTCCGCCTTCCATGCGGTAACCGGTGATTGTGGCTTTGAGATAAAGCAGAAATTCAATCACTCTTTCAGAAACCGGAATGTTTCGGACGGCAAGGACCTCGTATGTCCCGTCTTCATCCAGGTCCGTCACGACTATCCTGGGATCGAATTCAACGCTGGGAGGCGTGTCTCCTGGCCCCGTTGTTTCTCCTGAAAGAATTAGGTTGTTGGTGCCCGACATGCGGGTGGAGCCCCGCCATAACTCCGCGCCGTCGGTTCCCCAAAGTGTCAGCCGTTTATCCTTGCCTACCCCGATCCATTCCGGCACCCCGTTTCCGTCCAGATCCGCTTTTGCAAGAGAGTAGAGCCTGACATGGGCGAGACCGGGGATTTTTTGCCCTATCTCAAGCTTTCCGTCGGCACGGTAAGCCGCATCATGGAGCGGTCCGGATATGAATTCTCCGACCTTGGAGCTTTGAAAGATCAGCTGTATGGGCTTGTCCTGCGGCCCACCGACCACGCACAGGTGCCCCCTGATGCTGTCGATTTCCTTAAAGGATCCCTGGCTCCATTCATAGATTGTCGTTCGAGCCCGCAACCCGTAGGATCCGACCACATATATCTCGGGTCGGCCGTTCCCATCGATGTCGCCGGTGCTTACTTTCAAGAAGTCTTCGCCGAAGGATGAATCCAGCTTGTCTATCGGTATATGACGGCCTTCCCTTTCGGAAAAAATCAGCAAGCGCTTCCTGCCGATCACCAGAAGCTCCGGTGAACCGTCCCCATCAAGGTCGGCTACATCGAAACCCATCGGAGACATGTTAACCGGGAATGACCCTGTAGGAGAAAAGACGCCGGTGCGTTCTTTGGTCCGTTGGAAAAGTCCCTTTTCAGCAGGCCCCTCGAACGTCGAACCTGTTTCGAATGAGGAAAAAAGTCCGCCGTAGGGTTCTGGACCCGAATCGGAGGGTGCGGGACCGGCCGCATATGTTTCAGCTGGTCTGCCTTCGATGGCGCCGCGTACCTGATAAGCAACTTGGGCCAGTCTTGGGATGAGCTGATTTTCGGCACCGGCATCCGAAATACTGGAGGATTTCGGAGGATCGACCGTCATGTCAAGGAATGTCAGATCAAGGCTGTAACCGCCTCCGGCGGCCGTTAGGGTTCCAAAAAGGGCGTAATGGGCGTTAAGCGCCTTAGAAGCTTTCCCGGCGACGTTTTTATCTGTCACCTTTGAAACGGATGCAGCATTCAGAACTGATGAGACTTCGGCGTCGTCGATTATCGTGATGTCCGCCCCGGCCAGCCTGGAAGAAAGCATTGTACGGAGTCCTTTTTTCAAGAAGTCCATAGGTTTATCGGAAAGAATCTCCAGCGGAAAAACCACAAGCCGCTTCGGAGCTGCTTGAGCGGGAGCAGGCATAAAGAGCAGGACCGCAGTAGCGACCAGAATTTGAAACAAGATCAGCATCCCGAAATATTTAAAAAAAGCATGTGTTTTCATTTGTCGATTTGATCTCCCTGCAACAGAAATATGAACCATCGCCACTGTTTCTATCACAGAGGCTTATTATATGTCCATAGGTTCAGAATCCACAGAAACGGATGCGTCAACAAAGCAGGGCTTCATCCTTCAGCTCTGATCCGAATCGACGCACAACTTCTTCGACGGTCAGCGCCTGTTTTTCCAGGCCTTCGACATCGAATTTAACACGGCCCTCGTGGAGCATCACCATTCGGTTGCCATACCGGATGGCCTGTTGCATATTATGAGTTACCATGACTGTAGTGAGCGCGTTTTCGTTGATGATCCTGTCGGTGAGGTCCATCACCTTCTGAGCCGTTTTCGGATCCAGTGCCGCGGTGTGTTCATCGAGCAACAGCACTTTCGGCATTGCCAGTGTGGCCATCAGCAGCGTCAACGACTGGCGCTGGCCGCCTGAAAGGAGGCTTACGGAGTCCTTCAGACGCTGCTCCAGACCGAGATCCAGCATCGCCAGGCTTTGCCGGTAATATTTTCTGCGCGCAGGGTTTATCCCCCGCCCAAGCCCGCGCCTTTGGCCTCGTAGATCCGCCATCGCAAGATTTTCTTCAATGGTCATCGATGCTGCTGTTCCCATCAAAGGGTCCTGGAAAATCCGACCCAGATAACGTGCACGCCTGTGTTCGGGAAGCGAATTTACACATTCGCCGTCTATGAATATATTACCGTCATCCGGAACATAAAGACCCGCAACGAGGTTTAAGAGAGTGGTTTTTCCTGCACCGTTGCTCCCAATGACCGTAACGAAATCTCCGTGCTTTACATGCAGGGAAATATCGTTAACAGCCACTTTCTCATCGACCGTTCCTTTTTTAAAAATTTTTTTCACCTGCTCAAATCGAAGCATGTCTAGACTTAAACACCCCTTAAATGGAGTTTTCCTTCCTTCTCTTTTTTCAAAGCAGGGATACCCAGGGCCAGGATAACCATAACCCCGGTTGCCATCTTCAGATCGGTCGGCGCAAGTCCAAGTCTGAGCCCAAGGGCTATGATAAATTTATAAAGGATGGATCCAAGGATTGCGGCCGCGGTGAGCTTGATCATCGAACTACTCCCCTTTCTGACACCGAGAATGCTTTCTCCTATGATTATGGAAGCCAATCCGGCGACGATCATCCCGATACCCATGCCAACATCCGCAAAGCCCTGGGCCTGGGCCACCAACGCTCCAGAAAGAGCGACATAAGCGTTTGAAAGGCCTAGTCCGAAAACGGTGATATTATCGGTGTTGACCCCCAGGGAACGAATCATTTGTTCGTTATCCCCGGTTGCTCTCATCGCAAATCCTATTTGTGTGTGTAGAAATAAATCAGTGGCTATTTTAACAGCAACAGCCACCAAAAAGAAAAAGGTGATCATGGGTATGAAACGGGCCACCTGCATGTTTTCAAGCGGAGTCAGAAGAGTGTCCACCGTCAGAAGCTGGATGTTGGATCGCCCCATTATCCTGAGATTCACCGAATACAGGATGGTCATCATCAGAATGCCTGAGAGCAGGCTGTTGATCTTGAGCTTAGTATTAAGATAACCTGTACCCCAACCGGCGATAAAGCCTGCGGCGACGGCGGCCACGACGGACCATAGTGGGGGGACCCCTTCGGTGATAAGGCGGGCCACCACCGCGGCGCCCAATGGAAAGCTGCCGTCGACCGTCAAATCCGGGAAGCTCAATATCCGGAAGCTGATCACGATGCCGA
>JAWOBE010000022.1:0-12728 GCA_046498185.1 Desulfatiglandaceae bacterium
CTTCGGCATATCATAGAGCCGAATGGAAAACACTTGCCCTCCCAGGCAGTAAGGGCGATTTTCAAAGAGATTCTGTCCGCCGCCAAGTCGATACAGGCACCACTCACAGTGTGCTATCTCGGCCCGGAAAGTTCCAACTCCAACCAGGCCGCTTTAACCCATTTCGGGCAATGCGCGTCCTACCGGCCTTCAGGTTCGATCGAAGAGGTCTTCGAATTGGTCGAAAACGACGAATGCAGACAGGGCGTTGTTCCAATCGAGAACGCCTTTGAAGGTTCGGTGAACAACACCCTCGATCTCCTGGCCGAACACACGGTGAAAGTTACCGGGGAAATCCTGCTGCGGGTCCGTTACAATCTGCTGACCAATGCACCCGATCCCGGCAGTATCGAAAGGCTTTATTCCCACCCTATAGCGGCTGCTCAATGCATGGCATGGATCAAAAACCGGCTTCCGGACGTACCCATCGAAAAGGTGGCAAGCAGCGCGATGGCGGCCGATGAAGCGGCCCATGACCCTAAAGGCGCCGCGCTCGGAAGCCGGCTCGCGGCCAGCAGGTACGGACTTCAGATAATGGAAGCCAACATCGAAGATCATCCGGATAATGTCACAAGGTTCATATCAATAGGGAAAACTATTCCACGTCCAACCGGGGAAGACAAAACATCGATCCTGTTTTCAACAAGTCACAAGCCTGGCGCTCTTTTCGATGTATTGAAAATTCTTGCCAAAAAAAACATTAACATGACCCGGATAGAGTCCCGCCCCATGAAGACCAGGAGCTGGCAGTATCTGTTTTTTGTCGATATAGCAAGGCACGCTGAAGAACGCGAAATTGCATCCGCACTGAAAAAACTTGAATCTTCGTGCGAATTTTTCAAACTTCTCGGCAGCTATCCTGTCGGACGGAGTCCATGGGCTTAAAATTGATGAAACCGTAAAAAGTGGCATCCCCGCCTTATCGGCGTCGGGATCGGTATCGGGGTCGAAAAGGCCGCCGATCAACATCCGATACCGATGCCGATAGCAACCCCGACCCCGAGGGACATCGTTGTTTTGCTTTTTTCGAGGCCATCAAAATTGGAGGATTGGGACCAGAAGACAAAAGCACCTCAAAATCTCGTAGACATCAACGTGCCATCGTGTTATCTGAGTAACCTCGTTTACAATGAAACCGGGACGGTCAACGCTGAAACAGGCCGATTTCATCGTGTTTTCGACCGAGGAGGGCTTAACTTATGTTATTAGGCATAATGAGAAAGCATGCTAAATCATGGCTTATTAAGACTCTTATAGCTATAATCGCAATCGTTTTTGTTTTTTATTTCGGGTATTCTTTTACATCGGACCGCACGATAAAAGTAGCCTCTGTTAACGGTGAGATTATAACAGGGATGGAATACCGGAAAGCCTACAGCGATCTGCGAGAGGCACTATTTCGCCAATACCGGGATGTATGGAGCGACAATCTAGTCGAGACGTTTGATTTAAAGAACCGTGCACTGGAAAACCTGGTAATGGAGAAGCTCATAAGCACCGAGGCCCGCAAGCTTGGCCTGGACGTCACCGAATCCGAAATCCAGCAGGCGGTCATGAAATATCCCGGTTTCCAGACTGATGGCAAATTTGATATTGGCCGTTACCGGGCTCTTCTGGGGCAAAACAGAATGGAACCGGAAGATTTTGAAGCTGGAATAGCCAGCGAACTGCTGGGAGATAAATTGCGACAGTTCGTGCTGGGGTTTGTACCGGCCACCGAGGAGGAGGCCAGGGACTATTTTAAATACATAAATGAAAAAATACGGATAAGTTATATAAAATTCGACCCCGATCGGTATATAGACGCGGTCAATCCATCTGAATCGGAAATGGAATCCTATTTCCAGGAGCATAAAGAAAACTATCGCATTCCGGAAAAAATACAGTTGACCTATATCTCGCTGGATCCGAAAGATTTTGTAGACAAAGTAGATCTGCCGGAGCGCACGATCGAGAATTACTACGAATACCACCGTGATTCGTTTATGGAGCCCAAAGAAGTCCGGGCCAGACATATCCTGTTCAAAGTCCCTTCGTTGGCTGAAGGCCAAGAAGTCGAACAGATAAAGGAAAAAACTCAAACGGTTTTAGAACAGGCCCGGGACGGAGTTGATTTCGCAGGGCTGGCCGAAAAATATTCCGAAGGCCCCACAGGACCTGAGGGAGGCGATCTGGGCTACTTCACCAAGGGGGATATGGAAAAACCCTTCGAGGACGCAGCCTTCAACCTTGGGGTAGGGGAAATAAGCGATATCGTCCGTACCAGCCGCGGCTTTCATATAATAAAAGTCGAAGACATAAAACCCAGCCGCGAAAAACCCCTTGAGGAAGTTAGAGAAAAAATCGAGGCCGATCTGAGGTTGATCGAAGCAACCGCGATCGCCCGCGAGAAGGGACTGTCTCTGCTGGACCAAATGCCTTACGAGGTCGACCTGGCCGAATATGCTGATCACCACGGTCTGCCTTCCAATGAAACGCCCCCCTTTTCAAAAAACGAACCGTTACCGGGGATAAACAGCTCCGAAGAATTACGGCAGTCGTTGTTTTCTCTCCCGGCAGGAGAAGTGAGCGATTTAATGGAGGTGGACGGAAAGTATTATCTCTTTCAGGTCAAGGAAAAAGAAAATTCAAAACTCCCTTCTTTTCAGGAAGTAGTAGAGGATGTGAGACCGGACGCCACGAGACATCTTGCCGCCGGGAAAGCTGAATCTGCGGCATCCGAATTTCTGGAACAAGTATCCACGGCAGGAAACTGGGCTGAGCTGGCGGCTGAACAGGGGTTTAAGATCGTCGAGACAGACTTTTTTTCCAGGATCGACCCAATTGAAGAGATAGACCGCACGTCGGAATTCAACGAAATCGTATTTTCACTTCATGAAGCCAAACGTTTCCCCGATGAAGTCTTCCAGGATACCAAAGGTGCTTTTGTATTCCGCTGGGAAGAAACCCAACCTTTCGACCAAGAAGCTTTTGAAAAAGAAAAAAGCCGCTACCTGTATCAGGCCATGACGATGAAACACCGGGCCGCCTTCGACGGGTGGCTGGAGTCCATGAGGCAAAAAGCCGACGTCAAGATATTGACGCCTCTCGATGAAACCTGACCCTTGCCGGTAAAAACAGAATCCGCCTTGACATACCTGCCGTATTTGTCCCACAATAATACTGTTTTGCTCCGAACGGGTTTTTAATGACGTTTCGCCGGCATTGACGGAGGCGAAACGTCGAGTCTCATTCGAAAAAAGGAGGGACATCGAAATGACTGCGAACGCGGATTACACCCGGGCTTTGGAAATTGGACGCCCACCCAACATTGTAAAACTTTTCCCCAATTCTCACGCTTTGATAGTCAGCGGCAAAGTTATAGACAGGGCGTTATTGGCCAAAAAGCAAGCGATGACGATCGCTGCCAACGGCCGTAACCATTTTGTCCTTCGCGGAGCATTGCTGGCAGCCCAGCGGGCAAATGCCGCGATGATTATTGAAATCGCCAAATCCGAAGGCGGGGCAGGTGCCTATTGTGCGGTTAATTTCTGGAATATCGCACGCCAGGTGGATGCCGTCTGCAATGAACTCGGCATCACGGTGCCTGTGGCCATTCACGCCGATCATTACGGGATTAAAGGCGCTAAAGATATTGAAACCGGAAGGGTGGAAATACCATCATTGTTCGATTCAGGTATTACCTCCATCGCGATCGACGCATCCCATCTCCCTGACGACGAGAATCTGCTCGCAAGCATTGAGCTGAACCCTTATGTGCCCACATGGGCTGGCTATGAAACCGAAGTAGGTGAAATCAAAGGGAAAGAAGGGCTTTCCACCGTCGATGAAGCGCTGTTTTTGGTCAAGGGGCTGAACGCTCACGGCATTTTCCCGGACTGGATTGCGCTGAACAACGGCACCACTCATGGCATAGAGGAAAGCGATGCCGGCATTCAGGTGGAGTTAACAAAAACCATTCATGAAGCACTCGCTCCTTACGGCGTCTCGGGTGCACAACACGGCACTTCAGGCAACAGCTCCGACCGGCTGCGCGAAATCGCCAAAACAACGCGCACTACCAAGGCAAACGTCGCAACCGCGCTCCAGATGATAAGTTGGGGTGTAAAAGTTAACGATTACGGTAATGCCATTCTCGATGAAAACGGTCAGTTTGCAAAGGTATCCGACAAAGGGGTAACCGATGAACTGTGGGCCGAGATGGTCGCTGACGCGGAAAGCAAAGGGCTTAAAAAAGGCGACTACAAAAAGCTCAATCTGCCCTTCGAAAACAAGCTGCACGGCTTGGCCGCGGAGATCCGGGAACGCATCACCGATGGCGTGGAGAAATTCGTGTACCGACTGCTGACCGATGTGTTCAACGCCGCAGACACCGCACCCTTGGCGATTGAAAACCTGCTGCGGGCTGGAAGCTTCGATGTAGGCGCCAAAGCCGGAAAAATCGAAGACCCGGCCGAGTGGACCGAAGAAAAAATCCATGCACGAGCCGCCAAGTTGAATACAGGCACCTGACCAGCCGGCGACCTGGGCTGTTGAAGGAACCGACCGGCGCTTCCGGTCTTACAGCAGGGGCGGGTAATGAAAAAAGCTGCATCATCGGAAACTGGAGCCCACTGCTGGCTCAAGGATCTTGTAGAAAACGAACAGGTGCGTGGCTGTTACCTGATCAAGGAAAAACGGCTGGGTACCACCCGGCGCGGTGAACCTTTTTTGAACCTGATTCTCGCCGATCGTAGTGGTGAGATTGAGGCCAAAGTTTGGGACAACGCGGAAAAAATTTCAAACACCTTCTCCGAGGGAGATGTGGTGAAGGTGGAGGGGTCGACCGGCTCCTATCGAGGTAAAATCCAGCTGACCCTTGCAAGCGCATCAACTTGTGAGGAGGATTTCGACATCTCGTTGTTGCTGGAGTCGAGTCGCCTCCCCGCCGGGGAAATGTTCAAATCCCTTAAGGAAATTCTGCATACGATAAAAAATCCGCATTTAAGAGCACTTGCGGACCGATTCCTCGCCGACAAAAATTTTGTGAATGAACTTAAACGGGCGCCGGCGGCAAAAAATTTCCATCACGGCTATGTCGGCGGCCTTCTCGAACACACTCTTGGTGTATGTAAGCTGGCTAAAACCGTTGCACCGATGTACCCGTCCCTTGATGAGGATCTCCTCGTATTCGGAGCCTTCGTTCATGACATCGGCAAAATTCATGAACTGAGATGCCGCCCCGTCATCGATTACACCGATGAAGGGCGCCTGATCGGGCATTTGGTTCTGGGAACACGCATGCTGGAAGAAAAAATCCGCTCTCTCAAAAAATTCCCCGACGACCTGGAAATTAAAATCATGCACCTGGTCTTGAGCCACCACGGTGAATATGAATTCGGTTCCCCAAAAAGACCCAAATTCCTCGAAGCCTTCGCGTTGCACCTGCTGGACGATCTGGATGCAAAAATAAACGGGCTGGGGCGCTTTATCGAACAGGATCGACAAAAGGGCTCCTGGACCGAATTCAACCGGCTGTTCACCAGATATTTGCTCAAGGGTGAACTGGAGGTGGAACAACCCTCCGACAATGCACCCCCTGAACCCTCCCAGGGGACGCTTTTCCTGTAAAAAAGACGATTAACACCTCTAAGTGGACTTTTCCATTCAGAAAAGCTTGTTCTGGAGGGGGTTGGTTTTACAGGAAGAAGCAATACCGAAGTGGCGACGGGCTAGTTCGGTCGCCACCCTGCCTTTGGGAGTTCTTTTCATGAATCCCTGCTGTATGAGGAAAGGCTCGTAAACATCCTCGATCGTGTCTTTTTCTTCTCCAACCGCGGCAGACAGGCTACTCAGGCCTATAGGGCCGCCATCGAATTTTTCAATTATTGTAAGCATGATATATTGATCCATCTTGTCCAGCCCCTTATCATCCACTTCCAGCATATCAAGAGCCAGGTCGGCGACATCGCGGGTGATAACTCCGTCAGCTTCCACCTGGGCGAAATCCCTGACGCGCTTAAGCAGCCGATTGGCCACACGCGGAGTGCCCCGCGCACGGCGGGCGATTTCATACGCACCGTCATTTTTGATCGAAATTCCAAGGATCGCAGCGGATCGTGTAATGATTTCCTGAAGATCTTCCGGACTGTAGAAATCAACCCTGAGAATCACGCCGAACCTGTCTCTCAAAGGCGGCGTCAGAAGACCGGTTCTCGTGGTGGCTCCAACAAGGGTAAACGGAGGCAGCGGTATTTTCATCGTCCGGGCCGAAGGCCCCTGCCCTATAATTATATCCAGCTCAAAATCCTCCATCGCCGGATAAAGAATTTCTTCGACCACATGGTTCAAACGGTGAATTTCATCGATGAAAAGCACGTCCCTGGGCTGGAGGCTGGTCAAAATGGCCGCGAGATCTCCGGATTTTTCAATCACCGGCCCTGATGTCGACCTGATGTCGACCCCGAGTTCGTTCGCAATTATATGTGCAAGCGACGTTTTCCCCAGGCCCGGGGAACCATGAAAAAGTGCATGATCGAGGGCCTCCGATCGTCCCTTCGCCGCCTCGATGAACACCCGCAGGTTATGTTTGAGTTCTTCCTGTCCCACATATTCATCCAGAGTACGTGGACGCAACGTGATTTCAGAGGGAACATCCACTTCTTCCAGATCAGGGCTTACAAGTCTTTCTTCCATGACATCCGTAGATCCCGCCGCCGGGCCGAACCCGTCAGGCTAGTATGCGCAGTGCTTCGGTTATAAGGCTTTCAATACTGTTTTGCTTTACTCTCAAAGCGGCCTTATCGATCGCCGCCGAAGCCTGTTTCGCTGGATACCCCAGGTTGATTAACGCGGACCGGGCGTCTTCCAGTAAATGCCTGTCATCAAACTGCCGTGAAGGTGCAGACACAGGCTTGAAACCATCTTGAAGCTTAATGGCCCGCTCCCTGACCTCCAACGCTATGCGCTCGGCCGTTTTTTTCCCGATTCCCGGGATAGCCTGCAGTCTAACAGCGTCTCCCCCCGCAACGGCCGCCAGAAAATCATCCGGGCCGATGCCGGAAAGGATGTTCACGGCAAGTCTGGGGCCGATGCCGGAAACTGAAATAAGCATAAGAAAGAGACTTTTTTCAAGCTCCGTGGCGAAACCGAAAAGTACAATCGCATCTTCCCTGACATGGGTATAAATATGCAGCCCCACCTCACATTGATCTTCGGGCAGGGTGTAGAAGGTGGAAAGGGGTACAACCACCTCATATCCCACTCCCCCCACATTGACCACCACGGTATTGGTGCTTCTGGCTGCTATAACACCAGTCAAATGAGCGATCATCGTGCGGATCCCCCGAAGGCTGCAGCGAAGGATCGGCTGTTTATATGGCAAATCGCAGCAGCTAAAGCATCTGATGTATCCAGATTAGGCATCGATTTCAAACCCAGTATCGTTCTCACCATCGCACGAACCTGCTCCTTGTCCGCACGCCCGTACCCTACCAGTGCTTTCTTGATCTCCAGAGGGGAATATTCGAAAATTTCGACCCCGCAATGAACCGCGGCGATCAACACCGCACCTCTGGCATGCCCCAGCTTCAATGAACTCTTCACGTTTTTTGCGTAAAAAATATCCTCTATAGCCATCTGGTCCGGCTGGTACCTGTCCATCAGAGATGTCATCTGCTCGAATATAGCGTGTATGCGGCGGTAAAAGGCTATTGAACCGGAAGATGCGATATGACCGTAATCAATACATTGCAGGTGGTTTTTCTCAAACCGAACGAGCCCGAAACCTGTGATCCTGGAGCCGGGATCGACCCCCAGAACCAGCATCAGCCCAAGGCCTCCAGTTCTTCATCCGGGATATCAAAATTTGCAAAGACCCTGCTTACGTCGTCATTATCTTCAAGCGCCTCCATCAATGACAGCATTTGTTGAGCTTTCTTACCTTCCAGCTTAACAGTGTTTTTCGGGATCATACCGTTCTCTGCCAGATTAATGTCGATGCCTGCATCTTCGATCGCGCTCTTGACCGCTTCGAAATCTCCCGGATCGGTTATGATCTCGAATTCATCCCCGTCATCCCGAACATCTTCCGCCCCTGAATTCAATGCAAGCTCAAACAGTGACTCTTCATCGACCGAAGCCTTTTCAACGACGATCAGGCCTTTTTTCTCAAACATCCACGCAACACAGCCGGGCTCCCCGAGGCTCCCCCCGTTTCGTTCGAAAACATATTTTACATCCGCAACGGTCCGATTCTTTTTGTCAGTAAGACATTCAACCAGCACCGCGACACCACCCGGCCCGTAACCTTCGTAATTGGTTTCTTCGTAGTTAACGCCTTCAAGTTCCCCGGTGCCTTTCTTTATGCCGCGCTCGATATTATCCTTCGGCATATTGGCAGCCTTAGCGGCATCCACCGCAGTCCTCAACCGGGGATTTCCGTTCGGATCCCCACCGCCCATACGTGCGGCCACCGTTATCTCTTTTATTAATTTAGTAAAAACTTTCCCTCGCTTGGCATCTGCGGCACCTTTCTTATGCTTTATCGAACTCCATTTAGAGTGTCCTGACATTATTGCCTCCTGATATTATAAGGGACCGGTAAAACCCTTTCCGACGACATATACTTCACTACTTCGCTTTCGCGTGGCTTTAGGTCTGTAGATGCGTACCTCGTTGAACCTGGTATTCACCTTCGCAGCAAAATCCTTGACCGGCTCACCCTCCAGTAATTTACAGACAAACACACCATCTTTATTCAGCATTTTTTCAGCTGTTTCCAGGGCCTTTGATCCCAACTCAAATGAGCGGGCCGAATCCGTCACCCTGCTCCCCGTGGTAGCCGGGGCCATATCGCTCAACACCGCATCGGCCCGCAGCATAAAATCCGCCGGTAACACCTTATCGATCTCGTTGATATCCGCCTGGATAAAATGAAAATTAACTGCGGGTAACTTCTTCATCGGGGCCAAATCAATCCCGACGACTATACCTTCCGCACCGACTCTGGACAAGCAGTACTGAGACCAGGAGCCGGGATGGCAGCCCAGATCCAGCACCTTCGACCCTTTACGTAAAATCTTGAAGCGTGCATCAATTTCTTTGAGCTTGTAGACCGACCTTGCACGCCACTGTTCCTGCCTCGCCCTGCGGGTGTAGTGATCCTCCCACCTGTTGCCCTTCATACAATTTGTCTACCATAGTTACAGGACCTTTGCAAAAGAAATGTAGTGATGTAGAATCAATGAGTTGACGTAGATAAAAGACTGATATGAAACACGGTGGTAACGGTTATGACGGGGGCCTTTCGGGAAGCAAAAGAGAGAAGGTCGTCCCACAGCCGGGGTTGGAGTCGAAAAAAAGTTCACCTCCATGCTCCCGTACGATTTTATCCGTCACAGGGAGGCCCAGGCCCGTCCCCTTATATCCTTTCGTCGTGAAAAAATCAGTAAAAAGCCTCTTGCGGGTCGCCTCGTCCATCCCGGTACCGTTGTCCTTGACCTGGAATCTTACTCCCCACCCGGCGGGACGATCTGTCTTGACCTTTACGATCCCTTTCCCGTGCACGATACCTTCCAGCGTGCAGGCGTCGACCGCATTTGAGATCAAATTCAAAAGGCAGCGGTAGATACCGGTCCTGTCCATAGCCACCGCTGTCAGGTCAGGGTCGAATTCCATCTCAAGGGATACACCCGCCAGCTTTGCCCGCTGGTAAACAAGTTCCAAAACCTCTGAAACCAGCTCGTTCGGAGATATCATCTGGTAATTCGGAGTCCGTTCACGTGAGTATATCAACATATCGGTTACAATTCCGCTTATCTGTTCGATATTGCGTTCGACCATATTCCATCCGTTTTCAACCAGATTCATATCCCGTTTTGAAATAGCCGAGTTAATGACGTATGCACCACCGTCGAGCCCGGTAAGGACGTTCTTGATATAATGAGCAAGACCCGCCACGGTCCGACCTACCGCCGCCATGCGCTCGGCTTGTTCTTTTTCTTTCTGCAGACGGTGTATTTCACTGAGATCCTGGTAGGTGACGATTGCTCCCTGGATTTTGTCTGCATCATCCATTATTGGAGCTGCATTAATATGTAAATGTATGCCTTCAGTGCCCAGAGAAGGGAAAAAATGCTCGGCCTCGAAGGCCCCGTCGATCATCGTGGAGGCCCGCAGATTCATATCCTTGTACAGCTCCAGAATCGTCTCGAGGTCGCCCTCCATCACCAAATCCGCCAACATCGGTCGTTTGTGGGGATAAAACGGCTTCCAGTGATTATCCGTGCCTACCAGCTCCCTGCTTGAAAATCCCGTCAGTTTCTCACAGGCCCTGTTCCAGTAAATCACTCGGTGGTTTCGGTCGAGAACAAACATCGGAATGGGAGTCCCTCGAAGGATCCCCTCGGCGGTGTTTTTTTGGCGCCTCATCTCCTGCTCGGATTCCTTGAGTTCCCTCGTCCTCGTTTCCACTTCCCTTTCCAGCATTTCAGAATAGGCTTTCCTGGACCACTCGATCTTCTTCCTCATCGTGACATCGCGCACCATGATCCTGAAAACCCCTTCATAGGGAAGCCAGTTTATATCTGCCTCGGCCGGGATTTTCTCACCGTTTTTCTTGAGCATCTCTATTTCCACTGAAACGAAACCCAGCGTCTTGAGACCATCCAGGGGACTCTCAAAAATTTTACGCGCATAACCGGTGGTGAAACAGCCCATAGCGGTGCCTTCGATGTCCTTTCGGGTGTATCCGAGCATACGGGCCAGGCTTTGGTTGCACTCCTGGATAACCCCACAATCAGAAAAAAGTGCAAGCCCTTCAGTCGCATTATGAAATAGATCTTTATACTTTTTCTCCGATTTTTCGACTTCCAGTGCCAGCCGTCTCTGCATCGAAACATCCCGCATCGTCAACAGCCAGTTGGAATCCGGCGGCGGGCCTGAGAGCGGACGATAATCCACCTCGTAAAATACCTCTACCCCGTCCCTGGAAAAGTGGTATTCGTTCCGCCCGGGTTCAACGGCGCCGAGAACCGGGCATGAATCCCTTTCACAAGGCAGGTCCCGGTCGAAGAGCAACCGATAACAATGCACGCCAATAATATCGTCAACGCCGGCGTTAAAACATTGCAAAAACGCAAGATTGGCGTTTTTGATCCTGCCTTCTCCGTCCATGATCAGCGCCGGATCTATAAGGCTGTCGAATATAGTCCTGTTGAAAGTATCCATTATGCTATGCTGCATCAAACAAGATTTTGAATTTATTGATTTCTCAACTTCCCCGCAGCGCCTCCGGACGTTTCCGGATCGGTCTTCCTTTGTTATTTCTTATCCCGTAAAACATCTCCAACCAAAGCTAGTAGACGATTCGGTCGAACCGGCTTTTCAAGATAGCCTGCAGGCTCCGGGTCTTCACAGACACCATCGTCGATCAACGCCTGGAGGAATGATTTTATCCCGATGCCCGTTTCTCCGGACACCCCGGTAACCATGATGACAGGTATTTTTCTAAGATTCTCGTCTTTTTTCAAATCCGCAAGCAAAGAAATGCCGCTTTTTGCAGGCATCATCAAATCAAGAAGAATCAAATCCGGATGTTCGCTCCTCGCCCGGTCGAAACCCTCTATGCCGTCTGAAGCCGACAAGGTCCTGTACCCATGGTCCTCCAAAAGGGTCGAAAGATACAAGACAACATCCGGGTCGTCATCTATAATCAAAATGGATTCTCGCATCTAAAAATTCCTCGTTTATTCTGCACAAACAACTTATTAAACTTACCTGAGAAGGACACCGAACACAAAGAGCCGACTGAATTTATAATGTGTTGCCGGGCAATAGTCAATGAACCTCCCATCAATGCACCCGCTTGTTGTGCCACCGAGAAAAATAAGATACAAATATGTTGAAGGCGTCGTAAAGGGAGGTTCATGCCGCTTCGCGGCAGCCTGGGATCAACGAAATTCATCGAGTTCGTTTGAAGTCAAAACAACCATGTCCCTCGGGGTAGGGACCGCTGTCGGCCTGGGTATCGGAAGTTGACTGGCGACTTTTTCGACCCCGAGACCGACCCCGACGCCGATAAGGCGGGGATTGTACTTTATACACCGGAGACTGAATATGGAAATGTCAGCCGCTCACGGCTCCCATAACAACGAAATCATCCTCGACAGCATAGCCGACGGGGTTTTCACCGTCGACCGGCAATGGCGCATTACATCCTTTAATCGGGCCGCCGAACGAATAACTGGGATTCAAAAGGAACAAGCGATCGGGAGGCACTGCTGGGACGTTTTCAGGGCCAGCATCTGCGAAAGGGAATGCTCCCTCAAACAAACCATGGAGACAGGCGAATCGATAGGTAACAGGGCTATTTTCATCGTCAATTCGCAGGGTGAACGGATACCTGTGAGTATATCCACCGCATTGCTTAAAGACGAAGAAGAAAAGGTGATAGGCGGGGTGGAATCCTTCCGTGATTTGAGTGTTGTCGAAGCCCTGCGTAAGGAATTACAAGGCAAACAGTCTTTTTTTGATATCATCAGCAAAAACAAAGAGATGCTACGCCTTTTTGGAATACTCGAGCAGGTCGCGGAAAGCGAGGCTACTGTCCTTCTGGTAGGAGAAAGCGGCACCGGCAAAGAACTTTTTGCAAGGGCCATCCATTCACTCAGTTCAAGAAAAAATGGGCCGATGATAGCGGTGAACTGCGG
>JAWOBE010000155.1:0-38730 GCA_046498185.1 Desulfatiglandaceae bacterium
GATGGGAATAACCCAGCATACCACCGGCGTAGATAATGTAAAATCCTGCTGCAACCTCGCGATGCTTTGCGGCTATGTCGGTGTTCACGGCGGGGGTGTCAACCCGCTTAGAGGGCAGAATAATGTACAGGGAGCCTGCGACATGGGAGGGCTTCCCAACGTGTACACCGGTTACCAGCCTGTGGCCGACGACGCTGTCCGGGAAAAGTTTTCAAAAGCGTGGGGCAAGGAGCTCCCGGCGACCCCCGGCCTGACGATCACGGATATGGTTCCTGCCATGCTGGAAGGAAAACTCAAGGGACTGTATGTAATCGGTGAAAATCCTAAATTGAGCGATCCGGACTGGAATCATTTCAATCATGCGCTGAAAAAGCTGGACTTCCTGGTGGTACAGGAACTGTTCCTGTCGGAGACCGCGCAGGTGGCCGATGTTGTATTCGCCGGGGCATCGGTGGCTGAAAGGGAGGGGACATTCACCAACACCGAACGGCGCTGCATGCGGATCAGGAAGGCAATAGAGCCGATCGGCAAAACATTGCCGGACTGGGAGATCATTTGCAGGCTTTCGACTGCAATGGGCTACCCGATGGCTTATGATTCACCGGAGGAAATATTCGACGAAATGACGGCTTTGACGCCAAAAAGCTATGCGGGCATGACATACCAGAGGATCGGGCTCGACGGGCTCCAGTGGCCCTGCCCGGACAAGAACCACCCCGGGACTCCCTACCTTCACAAGGATCAGTTCACGCGTGGTAAAGGAAAATTTTTCGCTCTGGAATACAAAGATCCGGCCGAACTTCCGGATGAGGAATACCCTTATTTTTTGACGACAGGCCGAATGTTCGCGCATTTCCATACGGGTACAATGACACGGATTTCCCCGCATTTGGACGTCGAGCAGAAAACCGGTTATGTGGATATAAACCCGGCGGATGCAGAAAAAATCGATGTAAAGGACGGAGATGTCGTTGTACTGTCTTCCCGGAGGGGCGACATTGAAGCCCCGGCGCGCCTGACGCGTTCGGTGGTGCCGGGCACGCTGTTTCTGCCGATTCATTTCGGAGAGGTGCCCACCAACGTCCTGACCAATGCAGAGGCCTTCGACCCCCTGGCCAAAATCCCGGAGTTCAAGGTCGGGGCGGTAAAGCTGCAAAAGCTCGTCATTTAACCTCTCGGACCCGGGACAGCATCTGCTTGTGCCGTTCCGGGTCTGTTTCTTCCTAATTATCCAGCCCCGTTACATTTGATGCTTTTTTTTCTTGACAAATTAATTTTGGCAGTCAAAATGTCCACTGTGGATTGTGCACAGTGGACAAGTTTTCTCATTTGGAGTGATTCGTTATGCAAGCCCCAAGTCTTACCAAGCTGGTTCTTGAGTTTTTGAGAAACAGAATCATCACAGGCGAACTGGCCCCAGGTCAAAGGCTGAATGAAAATGAGCTTTCCTCTACGCTTGAAGTGAGCAGACATCCCATTCGGGAGGCATTCCGTGTTCTGGAGGGCGAAAAATTAGTTTTCAGCGTTCCAAACAGGGGAACTTTTGTGACAAAACTTTCTGCCGAGGATCTCATAGAAGTTTACCAGGCGAGGGAAATGATTGAAAGTTATGCCATCGATCTCCTGGAGCTAAAAAATACCACCGAGCTACCCGAACTCGAATCATCGATTGAAATCGCTTCTAGATTATCGATTCCTTCGGGCGACGATCCGCAGCAATATCTTGAATTGCATAAAGCGTTTGCAACGTTTCATATCAAAATGATCGAGGCCACGGGAAATTCACGGCTGATTTTGTTTTACAATTCGATAAGGCTGAATTTGGCTAGATATCAGTTTAAAAACATACTAAGGCCCGGTCGAATCAAAATAGATAATGATGAACATAGGCAAATTCTTGACTTACTTAAAAAAGCTAATTATGCGGAAGCAAAATATTCACTAAAGTTACATGTTACAAAAAGATTGAAGGATTTGGATGGAACCTTATATGATATCATAAATTAGAAAAAAACTATGTAAAGAAAAGCTTTATATTTTTGAACATTAAGGACAAATATATGGAAATAGAAAATTCAATATTTATAGACAGATTAGAAAAATTGAAAGTAAAAATACAAAGAAAAAATCTAAAAGCAATTGTAGTTTATTCCACTGGAAGCGCCTTAGGTTTTTCAAGCCGAACTCATGGATACCTTAAATATCTTTGCAATTGGGACTCGCTGAACCGTGCATCGATGCTGGTGCTGATGTCTGAAAGAGACCCTGTAATGCTGGTAAACGGACGGTCCGCAAAATTATTTGCCAAGGAAAACCTATGGATTGAGGATATCAGGGCGGTTTCCCCGGATAATTTTGGGAAGGAGATCGTGACGTTTTTGAAACCGCTGCTGAAGGAATCAGATGGAATTGGATATGTTGGAAAAGCTGAGACGCCCGTGGGCCTTTACAACGATATCCTAGATGGACTCCCCAAAATCAGTCTTATGGAAGCTGATTATATCATAAATGAGGAACGGGTAATAAAAGATGATATCGACATAACGTTACATCGGACGGCTGCTGCTGTTTGTGACGACATGTTTGATACTTTTTGTAAGGAAGTACGCTCCGGCAAAAGAGTTTACCAGATTCAGGCGGACTTGGAACATACTGCAAGATCCCAGGGTTGTGAATATGCTTCAACTTTTATGACCGTTGCGCCTGTTGTGGATCGACCCCGCTATTACAAAGAAGAATGTTTACAAATTCCTGAAGAGGGAGATCAGGTTTTACTGTCTCTTTTTGCCCTGAAAGATGGTCACTGGGGGCATTCCATCAGGACCGGTTCACTTGGAAAGGCGGGCGCTGAACTCCAGGAAATATATGGCATTGTCTCGGAAATGCATCAAGCGGCTTTAGGTGAAATATATCCGGGTAACCGAGTCAGCGAAATATGGGAAGCGTCTGAGCGTGTTTTGAAAAAGTATTATCCGAAGGCCAGAGACAGCGATTGGTACTGGTTGAAAACAGGCCACAGCCTGGGACTCGATTATTCAGATCCTATCTTGTCGGATTTTTTCCCAAATCCTTTTAAAATGAATAAAGAATCTTTATCTGTAATGAATTATGGTCAAAAATTTGGTTCTGTAATGTCAGGAATGCTTTTCGAGATTCATCCAAATCTTTTTGTTCCCGGTTATGCTGCGGCTGCGATCGGTAATATGGTTCTTTCAACAAATACAGGATATCAAATATTGGATAAATATCCAATAAGTCTAATGGTAGTATAACTTTTAAAATGGAGGGAATGAAAGATGCGTAAATATGGTAAATTGCTTGTTTTATCTATGATTTCGTGCTTCTTTATTTCAATTAATATCGCAGAAGCAAAAATTAATTATATTTTTTTTGGGGCTAGTTCTGCAGCTTCCAGCCACTACTCTTATAGCGTTGGTGCAGCCAAGGCGATAAATGAGTATGTCGACAATGTCAAGGTAAGCGTCGTGGAAACCGGCGCTAGTGTGGACAATTTGAAACGCATCCGTGCAGGTCAACTGGATTTGGGAATAGGCGGGATGAAAGTGATGTACGAGGCCTGGAAAGGACTGGGAACCTGGGAAAAAACGCCTTATCCGGATTTGAGAATTTTGTGGGCTTATGCAAAAACGATCGATTTCATCGTCGTTAGAGAAGACAGTGGGGTCCACAAGCTTGAGGATCTGAACGGGAAAAAATTCAGCCCCGGCATCCGTGGATCAGCTACCGAAAGCACCACCAAGCAGATATTCAAGATCCTCGGGATCGAGCCGGATTACTACATAGGAGGTGCTTCGGACGCAGTGAAGGGGGTAAAGGATAACCGTATCGTAGGGTATGTCAAAACGGGCGTGGGCACTCAGTTGGATGCGTCTACTCTCGACATTATGACCCTCACAAAAGTCCGATTGATATCTATGACCGATAAACACATCGAAAAAATCAGGAAAGAGCTTCCATATGTTTCACTGATAACTGTGCCGGCAGGAAAAATCAATGCCATGCCGGATGAGCCCGATTATACCAACTGGGGGATGGCTACGGTTGTGGAATGCCTGAAAAGCTTCCCGGACGATCTAGCCTACGAATTTGTAAAAGCGATCGTAAAAGGAAAAAAATATCAGGTTGACGGTTATCCGGAGCACAGGAATATCGATGTGGTTCAGGACACGCCTCTGTTGACGAAGGTACCGCTGCATTCGGGGGCGCTAAAGGCATATCGGGAGCTGGGCGCCGAAAACATTCCCCCCCAGGTGATTCCACCTGAAGCTGATTAAGTTGCTGATTGGGTGTTTGGTCGCGGTTTATACATCCGTCGCCGTATCGCGATGAAGACGCGGCTCACGTTTTGTTTGTTTTCCAAGGTGAACGCCTCGTGTGGTATGAACGTAAGCTCATGGTCGTAACGATCACCGGTGGGATCCTTTCAAAAAGTTAGACCATCCGGGAAAAGGCAAAGGTTATGAGTATCCAAAAGGTTGTAACAGAGGATAAAGCCGTCCAAAACCGGGAACCGGCCGGCGTCGTGAAAACGCTTTTAGCCCTTTTATCGATCTGTTTCGTCCTGTTTCATATCTATACGGCTTATGCCGGTCCGTTGCCCAATTTACAGCAACGGGCCGTTCATGTGGGCTTCGCCCTTTTATTGACCTTCTCTTTGTTGAAGCCTTTCGCGTTGAGAAAGAAGAGCTTCTCAAACCGTTTTTGGCTGTTAATTGATATAGGATTTTTTCTGGGTACGATAATTATATGTGGATTTATTATTATTAAATATAATTGGATTATGGAGCACCCGGCGGAATCCACCCCTTTGAGTCTTTGGCTCGGGTCCATCGGTCTTTTGCTGGTGCTGGAAGCAGGACGAAGGACCGTCGGCATTCTTTTTCCCATATTGACCATGTTGTTCATTGCCTATGCTTTTCTGGGGCAATACATTCCCGACATTCCGATCGTCGGAAGTTACCTGGAATATTGGGGACACAGGGGATTCAGTCTACGTCACGTCATACAGGTGATGTATCTCAGCGATCAAGGTCTCTGGGGATTCGTGACGGGGATTTCTTCGACCCTGGTTGCCGTCTTTATCATATTCGGGGGATTCTTGGTCGTTACCGGCGCCGGCGAGCATTTCATAGATACTGCGGTTTGGACCACAGGAAGATTTTACGGGGGCGGCGCGAAGGTTGCTATTGTGGCCAGCGGTTTTTTCGGGATGATGTCCGGATCTGCAGTGGCAAATGTAGCCACGACAGGGAATTTCACGATTCCCCTGATGAAGCGTCTGAATTACGGCAATGAATTCTCAGGAGCTGTTGAAGCCACTGCATCGGCAGGAGGACAGATTACGCCTCCGATTATGGGCGCAGGTGCATTTCTCATGGCCGAACTTCTGGAAATGCCGTATATACAAGTGGCTGTCTGCGCTGTCATACCGGCCTTTCTGTATTATCTATCCATCCTTTCGGCGGTCCATTTTGAGAGTCTTAAGCGTGGTCTCGGCCGGGTGCCCGAAGAGGACATCAAATCTTTTCGGGATATCGTCAAACCGTCAAAATCAATACCGCTTTTCACTCCGATCATCATCCTGGTGGCCATGATGCTTTCCGGACGGACAGCGGAGACGTCAGCCTTCTGGGCTATTTTCACTTTCACGATTCTATTCGTCTTCTCGACTTTCGAGCTGGTGGAGATCCGCCAGCGGCTTTTCAGGTTGTATTCGGGGATGTCCCGAATCGGTCTTTCTCTCGTTAAAGTTGTGCCTCTGCTGGTATGTGCCAATATAATAGTATCTTTAATCAGCTTGACCGGTATTGGTGTAAATGCGTCAGAATTAATCATGAGTATCAGCGGTCAGAGTGTAATCCTGGCATTGTTGCTGGCTGCCTTTGTTACTTTGATGCTGGGCATGGGAATACCGACTCCGGCTGCCTACTTGCTGGGAGCCTCCGTGCTTGCGCCTTCATTGGTCAGCTTGGGGTATCATCCGGTAGCCTGTCATATGTTTATCTTTTATTTCGCGATTCTTTCGGCCTTGACTCCCCCGGTGTGTGCGGGTGTATATGTCGCAGCCGGCATCGCGGGGGGGGATTGGCTCAAGACTGCATGGGTATCCATTCGTTTGGGTTTGATTACCTATATACTGCCTTTTATTTTTCTGACGAACATCAGTTTATTAAGCCTCGGAACGACATGGCAGGTCATATGGGCGGTAGTGACTGCTTCTATAGGTGCAGTGATGATCTCCGGGGGCACTATGGGTTATTTCTTCGGAAAACCCAACGTTCCAATCAGGTTGTTTCTTATACTGGGCGCTGTTTTATGTTTCAAGTATTCATATATTTATTCGTTTGCAGGGCTTGGAATCGGGATTTGTATCTTTTTTTATCAAAAATTCAGGAAAAGCTCTTTTTTGTATGGCACCAGGGAAGAGTCCATCTGAAGCGGCAGAATTTTATGTTGAAGGAAACTGCTTGGAAATAAACAGTTAAAATGGCTTTATCCTGCGTTTATATCCATTGTGGTGAATTGGAGAGGTTATGAGCATGAATGAAGCGATCAATTCTTACCAAAGGACAATGTTAACTTTAGAGGGTCATGAACCGGATGTAAATCCCGTCGTTCCGATCGTGAGCGACTGGTGCAGCGTCCAAGCCGGCATCGAATTCGTAGACGAGATGGCGAATGTCGAGAAACATGTCTATTCACAGAGCTTCTGTGTGTCGCAATTCGGATACGATGCAGTTTGGGATATCGGTTCACGCCATTCGGAATCCGAAGCCATGGGATCGATTCTTAATGTTAAACGAGGAGCCAAGCCTTATGTTGAGGAATATGTTCTCAAAGATTATGAAAAGGACTTTTCCCGGTTAAAATTGTTTGACCCTTATCGTAATGAGCGTCTTTGCACCTATCTGGAACAGACCCGGCGTTTGAAGAATCGTTTCCGGGGAGAAGTGCCGGTCATTGGATATGTCCAGGCGCCGTTTAGACACGCGGCCATGCTGAGGGGGCCGGAAAATATCATGAGGGACATGCACCGCCGTAAGGATAATTTGAGGGATCTTCTGGAGTTGGCCTTCAACAGTTTGGTGGTCTACGCCGTCGCCGTGATAAGCGCCGGGGCGGACATCGTTTTCATGTCGGATCCAACATCATCGGGAAGTGCCATTTCCAAGAAGCAGTTCGAGGAATGGGGCCTTCCCTATTTGAAAAGACTCGTTGGATTAATAAAGAGAAGCGGTGTGAAAACCATTCTCCATATTTGCGGCGACACGTCGGATCGCCTGGAGACAATGGCCGAAACCGGGGTGGATTGTTTGAGCTTGGATGAAGCCGTGGATTTTGGCTACGCCAGGAAAGTCTTGGGCACGTCTTTTTGCTTGATGGGGAATATCAGCACCTCGCTGATGGCGGTTGGTGATCCAGAGGCCGTAACCGAGGCAACCCGGGAATTGATCCAAAAAGCGGGAAAACAGGGAAATCTTATCGTCAGCGGCGGGTGTGGGCTCAGTGCAAATGTACCGGCCGAAAATATGAGGGCGATGATCGGTGCGGCAAGGGAATTCAGGCTGTAAAATTTTAAAATAATTTAAATCCGTTAATTTGTATACGCATCCGAAAATGTGAGATGGAAACCTGACAGGAGTTTTCAAATATGTTATCAGTCAAAGAAAAAAAGGATTTGCTCAAGAAGATACACGACTCTGTGGTGGAGTTTGACGAAGAAGTGACGGCTGATCTTTGCCGGCAAGCCGTTGATGGTGGCATCGATGCCTATGAAGCCATTATCGATGGTTTGGCCGAAGGAATGGTGACGGTTGGAGCCATGTACGAAAGAAACGAATATTTTGTGCCTGAACTTCTTCTCTGCTCTGATGCTCTTTACGCGGGGCTCGATATTTTACGGCCACATGTCAGGGCAGGAACCGAACAGGTCAAGGGCAAGATCATGATAGGAGTTGTTGAAGGAGACATCCACGATATCGGGAAAAGCCTTGTGAAAACGATGTTCGAAGCGGCCGGCTGGAAAGTTTTCGATCTGGGTAAAGATGTCAAAACCGACCGATTCGTTTCGGGAGTCACACAGCACGATCCCGATGTGATAGCCCTTTCCGCCCTGATGACCACGAGTATGCTGGCCATGCCCAAAATAATCGAGGCGGTCAAGGCGGAAAAACCCGGCGTGATCGTGATGGTGGGCGGTGCTCCATTGAATCATGATATCGCCCGGAAGTATGGGGCCGATAGCTATGCTCACGATGCAGTTTCAGCCGTACACGAGGCTACACGTCTTTTTTCAACCTCGGTACCAGATTGAAAGGCTGAAGTTTATGCTATAAAAAAGATAATCGTAAATTTCTAAAATCAAAGGAAAATATATTCATGAACAAGTCAACCCGTATTAACGCTGTTTTGAGTGGAAACCGAGTCGACCGTGTTCCTCATTTCCCGTTCATGCTCGGATTTTGCGCAAAGAACTTAGGCCTTCCGATAGCAACGATATACAATGACGCTGAAAAGAGCTTCGACGCACAGATGAAGACGTTCGAGCAGTACGGGGTTGACTGGGGGCCGATATACGGCTATGCGTCCTATGGGACATGGGAGTTTGGAGGCGAGGTGGAGATGCCCGCGGGGAACTACCAGCAGGCGCCTGCTCATAAAATGTTTCCTGTCAAATCCGAAGCGGACATTGATTCTTTAACAATGCCTGACGTGAAAACCGCAGGCTGTCTACCGATTGCCATGGCGTTTTCAAAACTTCAACAATCGCATGGCACTCCGATTTCAGTCGTGCTGGGTGGAAATTTTACAATCGCCGGCAACATCTGCGCGGTGGAGAAACTGTGCAGGTGGATGCTGAAATCCCCTGAGAGCGCACACCGGATTCTTCGCCTGGCCACCGACCACATAGTGGAGATCGTGAAATACTGGGCTGATATTTTCGGTGCCGGAAATGTTATCCCGCAGTTCTGGGAACCTCTGGCGTCCAACCTGATCATATCACCACGCCAGTTCAAGCAATTCGTTCTTCCGTATTTTGTCGAGACAGGGGAAAGGATTTTGGCGATGGGGGTCCGACACATACTGCATCACATATGTGCTGACCATAACGCAAATCTTCCATACTGGGCTGAAGTGCCGATGGGGGAGCCCGGGCTTTGCAGCTTCGGACAGGAAATCGAGATCGACCGAGCGATTGAATTTCTCGGTGAGAAGGCCGTGATCATCGGCAACCTCGATCCATCATTGTTGCTGACCGGGCAGCCGGAACAAATAACGGAGCGCTGCCGGAAAATCATCGAGAAGGGGAAGAAGGCTCCGCGGGGTTTCATGTTCAGCTCCGGATGCGAAGTTTCCCCGGAAACACCCGGATATCATGTGTATTTGATAAAGAAGGCAATCGAGGAATTCGGACTCTACCGATGATGTTCAACCGGCTTTGATCGTATAGGAAATGCAATATGACAGTTCTTGAAGTTATCGATGATTCTTGCGGATTTCACACCCGCGTCATCGCCCAAAGAAAGGACCGTGAGGTTGTCACGCTGAAAATCTCAAGCGAATGCGAGGAAGTCTCACGCTGGGGGGATGAAATTACCCAGGTAGACTGGCGGGAATGCCTGGGAGGAAATGCGCTCGAATCAAAACTATTACGCTCCGCGTTCAAGATTTTGAAACATCGCTCATGTTTTGTGCCGACGGCGGTTCTCAGAGCCGTCGAAGCCGAGGTGGGGGCAAACCTACCGGCACGGGTCAAAATGAGTTTTCTGCCGGCAGAATAGCCGCATCGCACAGGCAAGCCCACGCGGTTTATCCCGATACTCTATACTGTCGGGGTTGACGCGGACTTGCCCCGACTTCAGTCGAGGGGTTGGGCAAAAGGACCATTTCCGGATGTAAACTAGCCAGTAAGATCAGAAAGCCTTTCAATGATGGTTGCACCTATTTTGATCCCGTCGAAAAAGTCTTTGAGCAGGATGTTTTCGTTCGGGGCATGATTGTTCGAGTCGTGCGGGCTCAACGGCAGCCATACACTCGGGAGCCCCAGCACGCCGGTGAAAAGGTAATCAGGGCCGCTTCCCCCCATGCTCGGGAAAATCACCGGCTCCTCGCCGGTGGCATCTCTGGCTGCACCTGCAACCATCTTTATGTAAGGATGATCCACGGGCGTTCTGGATGGCATGAGCCTACCGAGTTCGACGATCTCTATGTCTCCGAAGCCCCCGTTATCCAGGTGCTTGCGCAGTTGTGCAAGAACGTCTTCAGGGCGTTGGTCCGGCACGAGCCTGAAATCGATTTTGGCGAATGCGGTTGATGGCAGAACGGTTTTGGCGCCTTCCCCGGTGTAGCCCGCCTGGATTCCGGCGATGTTGCATGTCGGAGAAAAGAATAAATTTTGGTAATAGGCTTCATCGCCTCCGAGAAGACTTTCCAGCTGCAGTTGGGCACGTACCTTGGGGGCCTCCGACGGGACGGCGGCCGCAGCGGCCAGCTCCGCCTCGGAAGGCTGCCTTATGGCTTCATTGAAGCCGGGGATGCGCACCCGGTCGTCCTCACCCTTTATGTAATTCAACGCACGGACCAGTTTCCACACCGGGCTTGGCACGGTGGCGGCCTTCATCGAGTGCAGGTCCTGATTGGCTCCCCTGGCGCGCAGTTCAACGTAGAGCATCCCCTTTACACCGCATAAGAGGGTCGGTCGGCCCGATTCATGCCTGGGGGCATCGCTTACAAGGCAGGCGTCTGCAAGGAGAAGATCCCTGTGAGCCTCGATGAACGGCCGGAGATTGGGGCTTGATATTTCCTCTTCCCCTTCGAAAAGAAACACGACGTTCGAAGACGTTTTCCCACGAACCGTCAGCAGGGCTTCGACGGCCTTCAGGTGTGCAAAAAGCTGACCCTTGTCGTCTGCCGTGCCCCGGCCGTATAGACGACCTTCCCGGATTTCGGGTTCAAACGGCTCGGAGTGCCACAATTCAAGCGGCTCCGGCGGCTGTACATCGTAATGGCCGTATATCAAAAGAGTCTTTGAAGCCTCAGGGTTTCGAAGCTCCCCGAAGACGACCGGATGTCGTTCGGTCTGAAAAATGCGAGTCGATACCCCCACCTGTTCCATCATGCCGGCAAGCGTTTCCGAGCATTCCGCGATCCCCTGGTTCCTTGTGCTGATGCTTGGTATCCGCAAAAGCGAGAAAAGTTCATCCAGGAAACGCGATTTGTTTTCTTCAATGAAGTTATAAATATCTTTCATGGATTTCTCCTTGTCATGCTCCAGGCTTATCGGTTCAGGCATATAAGTGGCATTCAACTTCATGGCCGGGAGCGATTTCGATTCTCGGTGGGGGCTCTTCCCTGCATATTTTTTCGGCTTTTCTGCAGCGTGGGTGGAACCGGCATCCCGTGGGAAGGTCGATCGGGCTTGGGATTTCTCCTGAAATTTCCGGAGCCGGCCGCTTGTGTTCGGGATCCGGTATTGGAACCGCCTGGAGAAGCACCTGGGTATAAGGGTGTCGGGGGTTTTTTATCACCTCTTCGGTAGGGCCTATTTCAACGATTCGTCCCAGATACATGATTGCCGTGCGGTCGCATATATAACGTATAAGCGAGAGGTCATGGCTGATATAAAGGCTGGCTAGGCCCATCTCCAGGGTCAGGCGGCGAAGCAGCTTCAACACGCCGGCCCTTATCGATACGTCCAGCATCGAGACCGGCTCGTCGGCGACGATGAAGCGCGGCCTCAGCACAAGAGCCCTGGCTATGGCCACCCTCTGGCGCTGCCCGCCGCTCATTTCATGGGGATACCGTTCAAGGTAATGATCGACCGGGCGCAGTCCGGCAATATCGAGCGCCTCGAAAGTTCTTTCAATCCTTTCCTGACGATCGCCGATTCCGTGTATCGCCAGCGGTTCTTCGAGGGTCATGGATACCGTGTATCGGGGATTCAGGGATTCATAGGGATCCTGAAATATCATCTGGGCATCCTTTCGGAACTCCCTCAGCTCCGTACCTTTGAGATGAGCAATGTTTTTGTCTTCGAAAAGGATTTCCCCGCTGGTGGGTTCGTGGAGCCTTACCATCACCTTCGCTGTAGTGGTTTTTCCGCACCCGCTTTCACCTGCAAGCCCGATCGTTTCTCCCTGTTTCAATGAAAAGGAGACCCCGTCGACGGCGTGAACAAACTTTTCTTCACCCCTGTTAAGCAGCGATGCCATGAAACCCTTGGAAAGCGGGAAAAGCTTTGTCAGTCCATTTATATTTATAAGATTTCGCGAATCGTTCATCATGCTGCGGTTTCCATCCTTTCCCAGGTTTTTCTGTCGGCCGCAAGCCCGCGCAGTTTTTCGGCTTCCGAAACTCTGTGACAGGCGGCGAACTGATCGTCTCCCACCTGCATGAGCGGCGGAATCTTTTCGGTACATATATCCAGAGAGAAAGGACACCTGGGGTGAAACAGGCAGCCGGCCGGGGGATCAACCAGCTGGGGAGGGGCTCCCGGTATGGATATCAGCTCCTGCTTTTCACCGAGTATGCTCGGGAATGCATTTTTGAGCCCCATGCTGTATGGGTGAAACGGCCGCTTGAGGATCCCGGTGATGGATCCTATTTCAGCGATTTTACCTGCGTACATCACCGCGGCGCGGCTGCATATTTCGGCGACGACCGATATATCGTGCGTGATCATCAGTATCGAGGCATTCATTTTTTTCTGTAGCGACGCGATCCGGCGCAATATCTGGTCCTGAACGATCACATCCAGTGCGGTTGTTGGCTCGTCGGCGATGATGAGGCTGGGGTTCAATGCCAGCGACATGGCTATAATGGCTCTCTGGCGCATGCCTCCGCTGAATTGATGCGGATAAGCTTCAAGACGCCTGTGATCGACACCGACAAGATCGAACAATTCTCGTGCACGGTTCATGGCCTCGGTTTTCGAAACGTCCCTGTGTGCCCTTATCGCTTCGACGATTTGTTCGCCCACCTTGTAGACCGGGTCAAGCGCATTCATCGCACTTTGGGAAATCATCGATATTTCCTGCCAACGTGTCTTTCGGATCTGTTCTTTGGACGCAGTCGCAAGATCACGGCCTTTGAACATTATGCTGCCTCCGGCTATTCTTCCGTTCGGAGGCAGAAGGCGGATTATGGATTTGGCGGCTGTGGTTTTGCCGCAGCCGGATTCCCCCAGCAGACCGAAGTTGACGCCAGGGTCAATGGAGAAGGAAACTCCGTCGACGGCGCGGGCATCTCCTGCGCGGGTTTTAAAATATGTTTTCAGGTCATTGACTTCCAGAAGCGCCATAATTTAATTTCCCGTTGTAAAATCAGGCCTACAAGGGTGTATTGTATTTTACCTGGCCCTCAGCCGAGGGTTCACGACTTCCTCGTAAGCACGTCCGATAAAAAATCCCGATAAAACCAGCAGGATAATAGCCAGGCCCGGTGCAAGCACCCACCACCAGGCAACCATGATCGCCTGCGCTACGTAGCACATGAAGATGATTTTACCCCAGCTCATCAAAAGCGGGTCCCCATAGCCCAAAAAACTGACGCTGGCTTCGGTGAGAATGGCCCAGCCCATCGAGAGCGCACCGTATACGAAAGAGAGCGGGAGGACGTTCGGCATAATGTGGCGGTAAATTATCCTGAAATTGCCGGCCCCTGAAACCTTCGCAGCTTCGATAAAAGCCCGTTCCTTTATCGTCAGAACCTGCGCACGTACCACGCGGGCGGTGCTGCGCCAGGTGATCAGAACGATGGCGAGAATGATGTTGAAAATGCTGGGATCGAGCAGGGCCACGAGTATCACCGCGAAGGGCAGAAAAGGAATTCCATAGACGATGTCCGTGATCCTCATCAGGATATCGTCCACCTTGCCTCCGAAATAGCCCGCGATAAGACCGACGTTGGTACCGATGATCACGACCATGATAGCGCATAGAACGCCGACACCCACTGCAACCCGGCTCCCAATGATTACCTGGCTCAGGATGTCTCTGCCCATACGATCGGTTCCAAAAGGGAAATCGAGCGATGGCGGCTGCATCCGCGCCATAGTCCCGTCCGGGTTCATCAAGGTCTCCATCGGATCGTGGGGCGCGATGTATGGGGCGAAAACGGCCAGTGCGATGAAAAACAAAAGGATGACAAGGCCTGCCATGCCGAGTTTGTCCTGCCTGAAGATAGCGAACTGGCTGGCAGCGGACCTCCATATACGCCTGGCCCAGCGGAAACGGCGGACCTTCACCGCTCCGGCGGCAGACACGTTTATTGCAGAAGATTGGTTTTGCATTGTACTCACAGTATAACTCCCGAAAAATACCGAGGTACTCGTTTTTGGTGTTTCATCGATAGGTGACCCGGGGGTCCAGGTACCCGTAAATCATGTCAGTAATAAAATTCAAGGTGACAACAAGTACTCCGAGGACGAAGAAACTCGCCTGGGCCATCGGATAGTCGTGGCGCTGTATCGCCAGAACCATTTCCCGTCCCATCCCAGGCCAGCGAAATACAGTTTCAATCAGCACCTGCCCGCCCACTGCGAAACCGATCATCAAGGTTAAAACCGTTATGACAGGGAGCATCGCATTGCGCATTGCATGCCGGAACATGACCGTTCGTTCCTTGAGACCCTTAGCCCTGGCCATCTCGACGAAATCTTCGGTCATCACTTCCAACATGGAGTTGCGCATGATAAGCATGGGGGTGGCCATGTAGAAAATCGCGGCGACGATGGACGGCAGGATCAAGTGGTGCAGGAAGTCGAGGTTGAAATACTTCGCTGCGAAGGATGTAAATTCCTGCCCGGGCGTGTGCATCCCTCCAATGGGAAACCAGCCGAGAGTGTAAGAGAAAACAAGGAGCGCCATCAGGCTCGTCCAGAACTCCGGAGCCGATTTGAACGTGAGCCCGGCGATCAGGCCGGCTATCTCAAATTTTGTGCCCCGTTTCCATGCCATTATTGTTCCGCTGACCACCCCCATTATAAAAGCCATCAAGATGGAAATACCCATGAGAAGTATCGTGCTTATCAGCCGTTCTCCCATGATTTTCGCAACCGGCGCCCGGTAGTAGAACGACCGGCCGAATTCCCCCTTCAAGATGTTTTTCATATAAATCAGGTACTGGGAAGAAAGCGGCTGATCGAGCCCGAATTGCTCCAGCACCATTTCCTGGGACTCGACCGGAAGGGCGGCATCCAGGTACATCGTCAAGGGGTCTCCAGGCAGGAGCCTGAACATGAAAAACAGAATCGTGGTGAGCACGAACAATGTGATCACCAGCTGAATCAACCTGCGGATTATATAGGCTTTCATCGGCAAACCATTCAGGATCTGAGCGGATGCACGGTTGGCTTCCCATCGATCCAGGATTGAAATAAAGATGCGCACCTGAGGCGAATGCAGCGTAGGCGGCCTCCACCGAGGGTGCGCATGTCAACGGGTTATCTATTTTTTCTCAGGAACCGGGTCACCTTTTCTCAGGACCTTGTCGTCGGTTTTTCCCTCCGGGTAATAAATCGCCCCTTTGGAATCCCAGGCGTAGCCGGCGTTTTCCAGTTCCTGCCTGGCTTTTTCCATGGAGAAATTGAATTCTTCGACATTGGGGTTATGGTAAAACTCATTCGGTGGTGTGATTATCGAATGGGTAACCTCTCCGTAGCCTTCAAGCAGTCTTTCGACGATCATCTTTTTGGGGATGGCATATGCCATTGCTCTTCTTACTGCGACATCGTCGAAAGGCTTGCGCCTCATATTGTAATTGATGTGGTAGTAACCGTGATCCCTGACTTTTATAACCTCGGCGTGATCCGTTTTTTCGAGCTGCTCGACCTGAATAGGCTCGATCCACCAGCCGCCGAAATCGGCTTCGCCTGTTTCAACTCCCGCAGCCATGCCCTGAACGTTGGCGTAGGGAATTTTTATGACAGCATCGATATTCGGGGGATTGAAGTAACCTTCGAACTTACTCATTTTGATTTCTTCGTTCCGGCGCCAGTAATCCAGCTTGAACGGTCCGCTTCCGATCGGGTTTTCGTTCCCATATTCAAGCGGGTTGTCTATGTTTTCCCAGATGTGCTTCGGGAAAATGAAAACCTGTCCCAGGCAGTTGGCCACGAAGGGCGCGAAGGGTTCCTTGAGTTTGAACCGAACTGTCTGCTCGTCTACGATTTCCACACTTTCTATCGGTTTGACGATTGCCATGAAATAGCCAGATTTGGCGGTGGTCGGGAAATCGAAAGAGAATTTTACGTCTTCGATGGTTACCGGTTCACCGTCGTGGAATTTCATGCCGGAACGGATTTTGACGTCGATTGTGGTGTCATCTATCTGGGTGATGCTTTCGGCCGCCCAGTTGACGGGCCTGCCGTCAACACCGACCCTGACGAGGCGGTCGTAGATCAGCCTGAAGGTCTGAAAATCATGGGTGGCCACCGACGCAAGCGGGTTCATCGTTGACACATCACTCGGATATCCCCAGCGTAGAATTTTACGGTCGGTTTTCGGTTTGACGTTCATCAGGTTCCAAAAGGCCTGGAATCCTTCCCCCATCATCGGCGTCCAGTTCTCCCAGTCCCTGGCATTATAGGGCTGCAGCTGGTTGCGGCAGGCGATCGGGGTGTGAGGCTGGTCATTGGCAGCTATTTCCTGGCATTTCCAAACTGCTTCACGCCGTTTTTCAGGGTCTATGATTGTTCTCTGCATCTCAGCCCACTTGTCATATTCGGGATTCTGGTAACCGTTTATATTGTATTGGCCGATATGAACATTGCTGGAATGAAGCACCGAGTAGCAGAAATGGTCCGGGTCAATGCGTTCGGCCCGCCCGGCCCAGTTCAAGGTAAAGGTGTCAAAATTTTTCTGTTTTATGCCTTCCTGTGCAAGCCTGGACCATTCAAGCGGAGTCACTTTTACGTCGAAGCCAAGTTTTTTCCAGTTAGCCGCAATCATGAGACCGAATTCATACCTGATGGGGTCGTATTCGGCCGTGGTCACGTACAGTTCGATTTGGCGGATTTTTCTTTCCGCCGGCGGATCAGCAGCATAAGCGGGAACCGCCGCGGCGAAAACAATACACGCCGCCAAAAAAAACATGAGGCAATGCATGGCAGGATTAAAACTACCGGTTGAGAGATCCTTCTTAAATCTTGTCATAAATTTTACCCTCCCCGTTATAAATTAAAAACAAAAGGGCATGGCCCCGACACAAAAATTGGTATTTCCTGATTATTCGCCGACTTAATAAAAGTGTGCGGAATTAAGGAATTTCCTTTTTCAAAAGATGCATCCGCTTTTGTTCCACACCGTTATAAAATACAGTTCTCCCCGTCATTCTATATTTCCGGACAGCTCTAAAACAGCTTCTCCAAGTATTTTTTAGAAATGCAGGATTTAGGATCCTGCTTTGGAGGGGAGGATTTGCCATGGTAAAACCATTCGCGCAACACCAACATCCATCTTGTTATCAATATATGAATTTACACCTCTTGTCAAGAATTTGAATTGTGGGGATCCCCGGCGGCTTGATTTTTTTCGAATGCACTTCGAAGCTGCCCACAGGCGGCCAGGATGTCTCTTCCTTTGCTTTTGCGGATTACTGCGGTGTAGTTATGATCAACCAGCATCTGCTGGAATGAAAAAATTCTGTCCGCCGGCGGAGGCCCCATCGGTGAAGCGGGGTGGGCGTTTAGTGCAATCAAATTTATTTTGGCGCGTATTCCGGATAGTATTTTGCACAACCGTAGAGCGTCACGGTCACGGTCGTTAACCCCGTTTATCAGTATGTATTCGAACGTAATCATCCTCCTGTTCGGCAGAGGGAAGGATCTACACGCTGCCAGGAGTTCGTCCAGGGGATAAGTTTTGTTCACCGGCATAAGAAGGCTTCGAGTCTCATCGTCTGCTGCGTTCAGGGATACCGCCAGGTTTATCGTCAGCTCTCGGCCAAGACGGATTATGCCGGGGACAAGCCCGCATGTAGAAAGCGTGACCCGTCTGTGGGAGAAATTCAGGCCATCGGCCGATATGATGTTTTTCACCGCGCGCGCCATAGCTTCGTAATTTGCAAGAGGTTCACCCATCCCCATGAAAACGATATTTGTAAGGCGGGAAGGATCGTCCAGCGTTCGGCGCACTTCTATCACTTGATCTATAATTTCCGCCGGTCTCAGGTTCCGAACGAGCCCCTGGCTGCCGGTCATGCAAAACTTGCAACCCATGGCGCAGCCTACTTGCGAGGAGATGCACAGTGTCAGGTGATCTCTTTCCGGAATCACCACAGTCTCGATTGTTTGTCCGTCGTTGAGTTCGAACAGGTATTTGCGGGTTGTATCTTCGGAGGTGAGCATTGATCGAAGCTTGAGGTTCGTGAGAAAGGCCGATTCGTCAAGAATGCGCCTGGCTGCGCGGGAAATGGTGTGAATGCTGTCAAAGTCTGCTGCAAGCTTTTTGAAGATCCACTCTCGGATCTGCCTGCCGCGGTAACGTTCCATGCCGAGGGATTCAACCCAGTCTTCGGTCTCAGGAGCGTCGAGGCTCTTGATGTCGCATTTGGCTTTTTGCTTCATTTCTTCGGGTTTCATCATAACAGGCGGAATTTTCACTTCGACCTGTTTTTTCGATTTCCGGAGTTCATGGTGCGCAGCTCGGCAAGTTCCCAGACATAGTCGTAAATATGCAGTCCTTTGCTGGCGGCGATTATCTCCCCGTCCTGGACCCCGATTTCGCCGGCCATGTATTCCTTCATCAGCTGGAGGGCACCGAGATTAGCCGGGAAGCCGTTCCAGAGATCCCATGATCTGAAGTAAAGGATGAAATGGAGCTTTCCGCCGGAAATCCTGGTGTCCACGAGACGCAGGCAAGGAGGGTCGTCGAGACGAGTATCGGTGGGTTTGCCGACTTCCATGCAGGCCTGGTTGGTCCCGGGCCCGTGTTCACGGTACATATGTATAACGTCCTGTATCTGTTTTTCAAGTCGTTCGCCGTAGGTGTAATCTTCGCCGGGCTGTTTGACGGAGGTCATCAAATATGGAAGATAGTTCTCCAGGTAGCCTTCGGCCACAGGGTTGGGAATGCCCAACGCCGGTGGGATGTCAGGGAGCAGCGGCCTTGTGCCCGGGTGGGTGATATGTAAGGTCAGATGGTCGAATTCCAGGCGTTTCTGTCCCTTGTAGCTGCCGTGGTCGATCGTGTATTCCCGTCCTTCTTCGAGTATCGAGTAAACGCACTGAAACCATGCGTCCGGCAGGTCGCGCGCCGTAATGAAATGAAGCTTCATGCTTTTCTCCCAGGGGGTTTATTATCCCGCACCAAGTCGGGAGGCTGTAGATGGCAAAATATGTATCACGCCACTACGCCTAAGGCAAGCGATAGAAAGTCCACATTTCAAAAACCTCGTTGTCAGTGGAGCGCAAGCGAAACGGTTGCCGTTGTCGTAGGCTGTTACATCGGCGTCGGTATCGGAGTAGTTGGAGTGCCGAAATGAAATTTTGACCTGGCCCGCACGGCGGGTGTGAGTGTTGGTGGCGCCTGCGGCGGGGGTTATAATTTTAGACAGGATTTACAGGATTTACAGGATTTTGCATCGCGCCAAGTCGCCAAGGCGCCAAGAACTGCTTGAAAAAGCAGGAAAAGCGTAGGGCGGAAACTCATCGGTGAATGACGATGAGGACATACGCCCGGTAAAATAAACACGTTCATTTTTCCGGACGAACATCCCCATCTACCCCTGTGGTGAACCACCGGGTGCCCTCGGGGCGAGGGTTCACCGATGAGAAGCTTGATTTTCCCCGTAGGTCGGGTTTCCATACCCGACTTGTTATCGTTGTCAGCGAAGCGGTTGTCGTTGTCGTAATCGATATCCCATCGGCGTCGGTATCGGCGTCGGTATCGGCTGTTTTTCAGGTAGTTCTTTTTTCCGCCAGCTAACAGCTAACAGCTAACAGCTAACAGCTAATAGCTAAAAGCTAATAGCTTACAGCTCCAGCGGAGCAGCAGAATTCCCCATTGAAAAGCCCGCAGGGCCGGCAAACCCTGCGGGGTTAAAGGTAGGAAGTTTAAAAGCCGGGAGGCATGATATGAAGCCTCCCATGACCGCAGTTGTGGTCGGAACAACACTGCGGCCAAGGAAAGCATCCTGCAAACGGGCCGCTTCACCGGGTGGCATTATAACAGCATCAGCAGGCTTTCGAAATTTCACCACATTCGGTTTCACATTCAGCAATGCACACCCGGGAAGCTTTTGCCCAAAAAGCCACCAAACAGATCAGGATGAATATTCAATTCCGCACCGGAAAACCGGCAACCAGCTCAATTGTAACAGTCGCTCAACAGCGGTGGCAATAAGTGCCAGGTTTCACATTATCACGTGAACACCTGGGCTGTACTCTAACCCTAACCACTGCAAATCCTGTGCTAAACCTGTCAAAAAGTCGATAACCCCATTCCATGGTAGTTTCAGATTTATACGGATGGTTGCAGGGTCGCGCCTGCCTGTTAAAAATGCTGACGGAGTGTCGGTTTTTGTTCCACCGTTTATGAAAATTCAAAAATTTCGGCACAAGCCTTGATATCGAGAACAACGCCGGTTATTATGCGCCGGGTTTCTCATTTCGAGGGTTTCACCTCGGACAAATTCAGACGTTTGTTGATGGAAGTGGAAGTGTTTCAGGAATTCCAATATATTGACTCAGGAGGGGTATAATGCGAGGGATTGACCTCAGGTCAGATACCGTTACACTGCCCACCGAATCGATGCGCAAGGCCATCGCGGAGGCTGAAGTGGGCGACGATGTTTTTGGAGAAGATCCGACCGTCAACCGCCTGGAAGAGCGGGGAGCAGAGTTGACCGGCAAGGAGGCCGCTCTTTTCGTTGTCAGCGGTACGATGGCCAATCTGGTCTGCGAGCTTACACACTGCGGCCGCGGAGATGAAATGATCCTTGGCGACCAGTCCCATATCCTGCATTATGAACAGGGAGGCTGCGCCGCACTGGGTGGAATCCATCCGCGGGCGGTGAGAAATCTGCCGGACGGGACCCTGCCTCTCGACGAGGTGGAGGCGGTTGTCAGGGAAGACAACGTTCATTTCCCCAGGACCAGGCTGGTGGTGGTCGAAAACACCCATAACCGCTGTAACGGTATGCCTCTCGATACCGGTTATATGGGCGGGATCGGCTCCCTGGCCAGGCGGTTCGGTTTGAAGCTGCATGTGGACGGCGCGAGAATTTTTAATGCTGCGGTTTCACTGGGCGTGACCGCCGCCGAGCTGACGGCGGATGCGGATTCGGTAGTGTTTTGCCTGAGCAAGGGTCTTGCGGCGCCGGTGGGCTCCTTGGTGTGCGGAACAAAAGATTTTATCGCCGAAGCCAGGCGGAACCGCAAAGTGCTCGGAGGCGGGATGCGTCAGGCTGGTTTTCTTGCCGCTGCAGGCTTGGTGGCGCTCGATGAAATGATCGACCGGTTGTCCGAAGACCATGAAAATGCGCGTCGGCTTGCAGAAGGGCTGGCTGAAATACCGGGGGTGATGATAGATATTTCATTTGTGAGAACAAATATAGTATTTATAGATATTGCAGAAAATCTTCCGGCCGCCCCCGAACTTGCTTCGAGGCTTTCCGCGGAAGGATTGCTTGTGCTTCCGCTGGGCCCAAGGAAACTTCGGGCTGTGACGCATTACAGGATAAGCCGGGAAGACATTGACGACGCTTTGGCGGTGTTTAAACGAGTCTGCAAATCTGCGGAGCTTTAATTTTATAAAACAGGATGGAATATTATGGAATCGGGACGATTGCCTGAGGACCTTAAAAACGAGGCCACCGAAGAGGAAGATTTCGAAACCCTATTAAACAGAAATTTTTCGACCCCTGAGCGATTCGAGCCCGGAGAAAAGATCCAGGCCGTGGTGGTGAAGGTGACCGATGAGTGGGTTTTTATAGATTTCGGTGGAAAGAGCGAAGGATACATCACCGTTTCGGAAGTTATTGATGAAGAGGGAAATCCGAGCGTAAAAGAGGGCGATATGCTGGAAGCCTTTTTTCTTTCAGCAGCGGACAGCGAATACCTTTTTACGACGCGGATAGGCAGGGGGGCATCCGGGCGCCTGCACGTCCAGGCGGCTTATGAAAACGGTATCCCGGTCGAAGGTCGGGTGGAAAGCGAAACAAAGGGAGGATACCGGGTCCAGATCGCAGGAAAAATCCGCGGGTTTTGCCCTTATTCCCAATCCGGGGCGACAATGGATCCGGAAACGGTGATTGAAGCGGGGTCCTTATTTTCGTTCAAGATCATTGAAATGGATCCCGAGGGTCGCAACATTGTGCTTTCCCGCAAGGCTGTTCTGGAGGAAGCTCTCAGAGAACAGGTAGCCTCGTTTAAAGGCACCATCGAAGAGGGGATGATCGTCCAAGGAGTTATTTCATCGATCAGGGATTTCGGTGCTTTTGTCAAAGTGGGCCCCATTGAAGGCCTGATTCCGATCTCGGAGGTCGCAAGGGGCCGCGTCCAGAGTATTGAGGACGTGTTGAGCGTCGGGGAGGAAGTCGAAGTCAGGGCCATGAAGCTCGATTGGGATGCCGAGCGGTTTTCTTTCAGCATAAAGGAGACGATTCCCGATCCGTGGGAGAATATTGAAGAAAAATATCCCGAGGGATCCATTCATACCGGAAAGGTCGTTCGCCTCGAGCGATACGGCGCGTTTGTGAATCTCGAGCCCGGCGTGGATGGGTTGCTGCATATTTCGCGGCTTGGAAAAGGCAGGCGGATCAATCATCCTCGGGAAGTGGTGAGCGATGGAATGGAAGTGGAGGTGAGGATCGACAGCGTGGATACCAGCCGCAGTCGACTGGGGCTTTCCATGGCCTCCGTCGGAGAAGATGAGCCGAGAAGCGAAGAAAACAGCCGCGAAGAATTCCTCCAGTACAGCAAAAACTCAGGCGAGGCCGCAAAGGGAGGGCTGGGCACACTGGGAGATATTTTCTCAGGTTCGTTGAAAGACCCGCAAAAGCGCCGGTGAGGTTGTTTATACTTCCATGACAGAGGCTGTTAAATCTAAGTCGCGGGAATCGGTCCATCGTATGTTCGGGCGGATAGCCCGGACATACGACATCGCGAACCGGATCATAACCTTCGGCTTCGACGGTATTTGGCGGCGTTTCGCAGTACGGTCCGCCGGTCTGGATGCCGGGTCGCGGGTGCTTGATATCGGCTGCGGCACCGGGGATATAGCCTGCGAAGTTGAACGGCGGGTGAAGGACCCGGTCGTGGTTGCTGCGGACTTCAGCGCCGGAATGATTATCGAGGGCAAGCGGTCGAAGAAATGCGCTTCTATCATGTGGTGCCTGGCGGATGCATGCCGCCTTCCTTTCCCTGATAATTATTTCGATGCGGTGCTTTCGGGTTATCTGGTCAGGAACGTGACCGACGTGGGGACGGCATTCAAGGAGCAGATGCGCGTCGTAAAACCCGGGGGGAGGGTGGTCTGCCTCGAAACCTGCCCACCGGCTCCCGGTTTGAAGGGGTTGCCGGTAAGGATTTATACCGCCTTTGTGATACCATTGATAGGGCGGGTCGTCAGCGGGGATGTCGGCGCTTACCGGTATCTGCATGAAAGTACGGGAGGTTTCATGGAACCGGCTCTCCTGGCGTCGGTGATGGAACAGAGCGGCCTGGATCATCTGTTTTTCCGTAGGTTCATGCTGGGGACACAGGCCGTGCACGTGGCGGTGAAAAGAAAAAATTTTTTGTTGTGATAAGCCGCTGAGAGCGTTATGCTAAATTATTAAGTAGTGAGGAATGTAATTTTTTTCTTTAACATTTTATCGAGGAGGCTTGGATATGGAGATCGGGTGTTTGGGAGTTGTCGGCGCGGGACAGATGGGTTCGGGCATCGCTCAGGTGGCTGCGGCCAGCGGCCTTTCCGTTGTGATGAACGACATTCGCGACGAATTTGTTGAGAAGGGGTTTGATGCGATCGACAAGAGCCTGGCACGCATGGTCAAGAAGGAGAAGCTTACCGAGGACGAGAAGGCTGCTATACTTGGGCGTATAGAAGGTTCGACATCCCTGGGTGATATGTCAAAAACGGATTTTGTCGTTGAAGCAGCCACCGAGAGGATGGACTTAAAACTGGATATTTTTAGAAATCTGGATACGACATGCAGGCCGGGGGTAATTCTTTCATCGAACACTTCATCGATTTCGATCACTAAGATAGCCGGGGTGACCGAACGCGGGGACAGGGTTATCGGAATGCATTTCATGAATCCGGTTCCGTTGATGAAATTGGTTGAAATAATAAGAGGGCTCCAGACTTCGGATGAGACCACGGAGACCACCCGGGAACTGGCGGTAAAGATGGGGAAGACTCCTGTCGATGCGAATGATTTTCCCGGTTTCATCAGCAATAGAATACTGATCCCGATGATCAACGAAGCGGTTTTCGCGCTTATGGAGGGTGTCGGGAAGGCTGCAGACATTGATGAGGTTATGAAGTTGGGAATGAACCACCCGATGGGGCCTCTTGCCCTGGCGGATTTGATAGGGCTTGATACGTGCCTGGCTATCATGGAGGTCCTTCACGAAGGGTTGGGAGACGCCAAGTACCGACCTTGCCCTTTGCTTCGGAAATATGTCGATGCGGGATGGCTCGGTAGGAAAACCGGAAAAGGTTTTTATTCATATTGAGCCGTTTCCGGACCGCACGGCCCCCGGAGATGATTTTTGTCCGGGCGGCTGTGCAAATGGCCCGTGGGATTATGCCCCGAGGTTTGGTTTGAAAATTTTTCAACATTGTAGTAAATTACCAGAGAGTACAAAGCCTCCAACCGTCCACCGGGGGGTTAAACTCATTTCCGAGGGGAGGAAACCGCTATGGCAAAAATTCTTATTATAGACGACGAAGAACATATAAGGTATCTGTACTCTGAAGAACTCACCGAGGAAGGTTATGAGGTGATAACCGCTGAAAACGGTTACAGGCTGTTGGAGAGGATCGAAGAAGAGAAACCTGATCTGGTTGTGCTTGATATCAAAATGGTGGACTATAACGGGCTGGATCTGCTGCAGGATATCAGAAACAAGTTCTATGATCTCCCGGTTGTTCTTTGCACGGCTTACGATACGTTCAAAGAAGATATGAAATCCATTGCGGCCGATTTTTATGTCATCAAATCGTTCGATTTAACCGAACTCAAAAATAAAATCCAGATGGCTCTGGAATCCAAGTCTCAGGACGTCTGATTCTTTAAACCCTTCAAACCCCGTCATGGTTCAGACGGTACGATATTTAAACCTCGAATTCCCCGACCCAGCCTCTATTCGGCTTGAGTTCAATCGTTGTCAGTGTAGCGCAAGCGAAACGGTCGTCGTTGTCGTAATCGATCTTCCCTCGGCATCGGCGTCGGCGTCGGTATCGGCGTCGGAATCGGTATCGGCTGTTTTTCAGCTAGTTCTTTTTTCCTGCGGCTAACAGCTAATCGCTAACCGCTAAAGGCTTCCTTTTCCGGCTTCCGGGAGGTCCTTTACGGGTTATTTTGTCGCGAATACGCCTCGACGGCACTTTACGACGGCCTCGAGCTCACTTGTGGTATTTCTCGTTGCGCATTATCGTAAAGGCCCTGTAGAGCTGTTCAAGCAGGATAAGACGGCTCATTTCGTGGGTGAGTGTGAACGGAGAAATACAAAGCGTTTCGTTGCTTCTTCGGTATAAGCCCTGGCCGACTCCAAGCGGGCCTCCGATTACAAAGGTAAGCGGATCTTTTTCCCGGCACAGCCGCTCCAGATGGCGTGAGAAATTTTCTGAACCCATGCAGGCGCCCTCCCGGCAGAGTACGATTAAATGGTCGTGCTCACCCAGGCGCGCAGAAACCGCTTCGGCTTCCTTGTCCAGGATCTCTTCGCGTTTGCTTCGCGCAGTTATACGCCGCCCTTTGACTTCCACCCATTCCACCGGTACATAACGGCGCAGGCGTTCCAGGTAAAAATTTTCACCTTGGATCAAAAAGGGGGCTTTGGTGCGTTCTACAACTATAATCCTTATCTTAGGCAACTATTTCAGATCCTCGGATTGCCTTATCACGACTTCGGCTTCAGCTTGAGAAGTCCGGCGACGCTGTCGGCGGTGGCCTTTACGAATTCCTGCAGGAGCTCTCCGTCAAGCGGGGAGTCGGGAGCTGGATAAGCTTTAAGCCCCCCCGGAACAATGTCTACCGGTTCGTTTTTTAGCGTGGAATCCGGCGTTACTTCAAAGGCAGGATCGAATCGGCCGCTGAAATACATGTCCTGAAACATGGAAAACTTGAGTGCGTGGGCCGTCGAGTCGAGTACTGCAATGTCTTCCGGGTCGATTATCCCGCGGGTGCATGCCGCCGCAAGCCCGGCCATGGATTCACCACCCTGGGTGCAGGCTATGTTGCCGTTTCGGTTGGCCGTTATCATTGCATCCATTATTTCCTGCTCGGTGACCTGTACGACAAAAACCCTGCGTTTGCCTGCAAGTCTGTTGTATTCCTCCGCCAGGTTGACGACGCGGGGCATCGAAACCGGGTTTCCTATCATGGCCGCCTGTGCGACGCTTGGTTTGACGGAGACCGGCTTGAAAATCCTTTCCGGATTGTCGTCTGCATAGTAGCGAAAAACCGGATCTGCATGGGATGACTGCACTCCCACTATTTTGGGGAGCTCATCGATTATTCCGGCCCTGTAAAACTTTAGGAAACCACTCATGATTGCCGTGATATTACCGGCGTTTCCTATTGGAACCAGGATTGCCTTATTCGCGACCTCGTAATCGAAGTCCTGGCATATTTCATATGAAAAGGATTCCTGGCCGAGAATGCGCCAGCTGTTTTTGGAATTGAGCAGTGCAACATGATAGGTCTCGGCCAGCTCTTCTACGACTTTCATGCAATCATCAAAAACGCCCGGTATCTGTATCACGACCGCACCACTGCCCAGGGGCTGCGAAAGCTGCTGGGGTGTCACTTTGCCTTTGGGAAGGAGCACTGCAGAGGCTACTGAATCTTCAAGATAAGCCGCATAAAGAGCCGCAGAGGCGGAGGTATCGCCTGTCGAGGCGCAAATAGCCAATATACGATCAATATCGTTTGCATGCGCAGTATGGTTGATGTAGCTCAACGCGCAGGCCATGCCCCTGTCCTTGAATGAAGCACTCGGGTTAAGCCCGTCATTCTTGAAATAAAACTGTACCCCCAACCTGTCGGTAAGGCGTTTGTTGGCGGCTATCATCGGGGTGTGGGCCTCTCCCAGGTAAACGATTTTGTCGAGTGGTATAATCGGCGCGATGAATTCGTAGTAACGAAATATCCCCTTCAATGCCGTGACATTCAGCATCCGCCTGTAATCAAAAATTTCCCGCCATTTGTTTCCCGGTGTGGAATCTATGGTTTCGGTGTTTTTGTTGTGCAGCATGAGCACGCCTCCGCATCGGGGGCAGGTGTACAGGAGTTTCCCGCTGTCGTGCTCGGCTTCGCACTTAAGGCATCTATAAACCATGTCGCCGGTGGGGGAAGGAATCAAGGAATCGCGTATATATTCAGGAAAGTCATTGATTTTCATTCGTTTCTCCTTTTATCGGTCGATGGCATCGATTTTTCTGTATGATGGTATTGATAATATAGAAACCCCCAAAATGCAACACGAGTGCCGATAAGAATAAACCCTGGACGCCGGCATCGACTTTGACTCGGCGTCGGGGTTTCGTTTGTTTTATATCATTGTCCTTATCGTTATCGTTATCGTAATCGTAATCGTCTTTTTTAAACCAATGCTTTTTTCGATTGGCTAATAGCTAATGGCTAACGGCTAACGGCTGACAGCCAATCGCCAATCGCTGACGCCAGCGCCACCAACCACCCCGTGCACACCTCGAACGTTCCTTCATGCAAGCTGAATTTTTTTGACATCGCCTGTCAGTTCTGCAAAACTGCCGTCCATGCAATCAATACGGGCGATAGGGGCTTTCGGCCTTCGTTACACGAGGATAATGGGCTTGATGGGTATTTTCCTTTTCAGGACCGCAGTGCTTATTTTTGTGCCGCCCCTCAAAATCGTTCGTGCTCTTAAGCAACTTAGATTCATAGGTTTTCAATCCATAGTCGTGATCGTTCTCACCGGGGGGTTCACCGGCATGGTCCTGGGGTTTCAGGGATATTACAGCCTCAGCCGCTTCGGTTCGGAAGCTTTCCTGGGCCCGATGGTGGGGCTTGCCTTGATAAAGGAGCTGGGCCCTGTGATCACCGCATTAATGGTCACCGGCCGTGCAGGGTCCGCAATAACCGCGGAAATCGGCATCATGAGGATGACCGAGCAGATCGATGCGCTGGAGTTGATGGGTCTCAACCCTCACAGGTACTTGATGGTCCCCAATTTTCTGGCCGCGATGATTTCGCTGCCGCTACTGAGTGCGGTGTTTGATGTTGTGGGAATTTTCGGCGGCTACCTGGTGGGCGGCAAGCTCCTCGGCGTAGGGGCGGGCACCTACTTCGGGGAAATGGCGAATTACGTCGCAATGAAAGACGTGATGGAAGGTATATACAAATCTTTATGCTTCGGAATCATCATTGTCTGGGTTTGCTGTTTCAAAGGATTTTACGCCGGAATTCTTACAGGCTTTGGGGCCGAAGGCGTCAGCAGGGCCACCACCCAGGCGGTTGTTATGTCTTCGGTTCTTGTCCTGGTGTGGGACTATTTTCTGACTTCGGTCATGTTTTGAGTGCCGGCAATGATATTGATTGAGAATTTATATAAAAAATTCGGGGGGAACCAGGTCTTCAAAGGTCTTTCGCTGCGTTTGTCCGATGGAAAGGTCATGGCTCTTATCGGCGGCAGCGGCTCTGGAAAAAGCGTGTTGCTCAAACATATTGCGGGGCTCATTCGGGCCGACCGGGGCAGGATCGTTCTGGACGGGAAAGACATGAGTTCGATAAGGAGCCGGGACCTGACGGCTTTGCGCAGCAGGATCGGATTTTTGTTCCAGGGAGGCGCCCTTTTTGATTCCATGACGGTACTTGAAAATGTAGTTTTTCCGCTCCACGAAAAGACAAAGCTCAGCGCGGAGGCGATAGAGCGGCGCGCCATCGAAGAGCTGGATAATGTCGGACTTTCCGGCTCGGAGTATAAATATCCTTCGCAATTGAGCGGTGGAATGATCAAGCGGGCGGCGCTGGCAAGGGCTCTCATCACGGATCCGGAAATCATGCTTTTCGATGAGCCTACGACCGGACTCGATCCGGTTACCGGCTTGTCTATCTTGCGTTTGATCGATGCGTGCCGCAGGCGTTTGTCGTTTACCGGGATAATCGTCACCCACGAGATCCCGAGGGTGTTTGATTTCGTCGACAGAGTTGCCCTGATAAAAGACGGGGTTGTCTACAAGGAGGGCGGTACGCAAGAGTTTCTTGCCTCGGAAGACAGACTGATTAAGGCTTTCCTGGGCACTGTCAGCGATGAGGGGGATACGGAGGAGTACCATGAGAAAAATGGACCTTGAATTGGCCGTCGGGTTTTTTATGATAGTAGGCATCCTTTGCCTGGGCTATCTTTCGATCCGGATGGGTAATTTGGAAGTATTCGGCGGGGAAAGGTACGAAATTCACGCATTATTCGCCAACAGCGGGGGGCTCAAGAGCGGTTCAACGGTGGCCATAGCCGGTGTAGAAGTCGGAACGGTCAAGGATATCGCGCTGGAGGATTACCAGGCCAAGGCGGTGATGGTGCTTTCCCCGAATGTTAAAATACAGCGGGATTCGGTGGCTTCGATCAAGACCAAGGGATTGATCGGTGAGAAATTCGTGGAAATAACCCCCGGAGGCTCGGACAGGCTGGTAGAGCCTGGGGGAAGAATTCGAAAGACCGAATCCGCCGTCGATTTTGAACAATTGCTGTCGCAGTATATCTTCGGCGATATGTAAGTTTTAGCAGGAGGCTTGAAATGTTTTTTTCATCGATTTTCCGCCGGATGGCTTTACTTGCTCTCCCGGTGCTTTTAACGGCGGCCACCTGCGCGGCGGCAGGGCCGATGGAGACCGTTAAGAATATCACCGACCGGACAATAGAGATCCTTGGCGACGAAGAATTGAAAGCCCCGGATCGCGCTGCACAGAAACGGGAACTGCTGCGCGAGGCGGCGGACCAATTCTTCGACTGGACGAGTATGGCACAGACTGCTCTTTCGGTTCACTGGCGGAAGAGAACCGAGGAAGAGAAAGAAGAATTCACCAGGCTTTTCGCCGAGTTTCTCGAGAAAACCTACATGGATAAGGTGGAGGGGTATTCAGGGGAGAAAATTGAGTATATCGAGGAGTGGATCGACAAGGACTATCCCGATGAAGCGGTGGTAAAAGCCAACGTGATCACCGAAAAACAGGGCAAGATCCCCGTGGAATACCTGATGATGGAAAAGGACGGAGCCTGGAAGGTCTATGACGTACTGGTTGAGGGTGTGAGTCTTTTAAGAAATTATACCAGCCAATTCAACAGCATAATCCTTCGGTCTTCCTACGAAGAACTTGTGGTTATGCTTAAGGAGAAAATCGAATCCTAACTGGCCCGGTTTTGATGGGGATGGTGAAGAACTATGAAAAGATACTTTAAGACGGCTTTAATCGTTTTTCTATATTTCATTTTCATCGTGCTCGCCTGTATCCCGGCTGCGGCAAATGAAGCCGGGACGTTCGAGCCGGCGAATATGGGTTACTCGGGTGAAGGGGATGCTCACTTTCATGGCCCATTGCTTGCGGCGGCTTCTTCGGAGGAGTCGGTGGCAGAAGAGGATTCAAGACCGCCCAGACGGCGCCGGAATATGGAACCAGAGATTCCGGAAGGGATCGCTGACCCACTCGAACCCATGAACCGCATTTTTTTCGAATTCAACGACAAATTGTATTTCTGGTTGCTGAAACCCGTCTCAACGGGTTATGAAAAAGTTGTACCCTGGGAAATACGAACCTGCACAGGGAATTTTTTCCGAAACCTGCTCATGCCTGTTCGGGCGGTCAACTGCCTGCTCCAGGGGAAAATCGACGGATTCGGGGATGAACTTCTGCGTTTCGTTATAAATACCACGGCGGGCTTCGGAGGATTGGCGGACCCGGCGGCCGCCATAAATATCATGCCCCGCGAAGAGGATCTTGGCCAAACACTGGGGAGCGCCGGAGTGGGCCACGGGATTTTTATAATGTGGCCTGTTCTGGGTCCTTCCAGCGTTAGGGACACCGTAGGAATGGCTGGAGATGGCTTTCTTTCAGTAATGAGCTATTACCCGGATGAGTTCAAATACAGGCTCGGGATCCGTGGGCTGGAGAGAATAAACGACACCTCGTTTAAAATAGGGGACTATGAATCGTTTAAGGATGCGGCTTTTGATCCATATTCCGCGGTGAGAGATGCATATTTCCAGATCAGGGAGAAGAAGGTCAGGGAGTGATGAAGCTATACAGCCTTGGGAAAGTTCCGTGGCGGGAATCCCAGTTGATTTACCACGCGCTTGCCGAAATGGGCCGGGAGGGACTTTCCCTGGTGAGCCCTGCCACGGCCTACGTATGCATCGGTTTTCACCAGCATGCGGCGCAGGAGGTTGACCTGGAGTATTGCACAGGCAACGGCATCCCCATCTTCCGTCGGGATCTCGGCGGAGGGGCGGTTTACCTGGATGGCGATCAGTATTTTTTTCAGCTTATTCTGCATCGGGACAATCCTCTTGTTCCCAAGAACAAATCGAGTTTTTATCGAAAATTCCTTGATCCTATCCTCAATGTCTATCGCCGAATAGGAATACCGGTCGAATACAAGCCGGTAAACGATGTGGTCTGCGGAGCCAGGAAGATATCCGGCACCGGTGCCGGCGAAATCGGAGATTGCATCGTTTTCGTCGGAAACCTGATCATGGATTTTGATTTCCGGGAGATGTCCAGGGTCCTCAACGTGCCTGATGAGAAATTCCGGGACAAAGTTTATAAAACACTTACGGATAATCTTACAACCATCCGAAGAGAATTGGGTGAGGAAGGCGCGCGGCAATGGAGTGAAGAGCGGCTCAATGAAATGATGGCAGAGGAATTCAAGGCGGTGCTTGGGCCCATGGAACCATCGGCGATCGATCCTGATTTGGCGTCGAAGATCCAGGAAATGGAACTCAGGATGAAATCCCATGAATGGACTTATCGCAAGGGCAAAAAGACCGTCGGCCGCGATGTAAAGATACGCTCCGGGGTGAACGTAATTCAAAAGGTCCATAAAGCCCCCGGAGGACTCCTCAGGTGTGAAATGGAATTGATCGAAGGTAAAATCAGGGCGCTGACCTTGTCAGGGGATTTTTTTTGTTTCCCCAAAGATTCTATCGGGAGGCTGGAGCGGGCCCTGGTGGGAAAGAGCCTGGATGAAGTTGAGGGGATTCTCGAAGCTTTTTATTTTGGTGGTGATGTGGAGATCCCGGGAGTAGAGGTGGAGGACTGGATGAAACTGTTTGCCGGCTGATTATGGAGGTTTGGAGGTTTTGATGAATTTTCAAGAATTGATTTTTTCTCTGCAACAGTACTGGGCCGATTATGGCTGTATAATTCAGCAACCCTACGATATCGAAGTTGGTGCCGGAACGATGAATCCGGCCACATTGCTTCGGGTTTTGGGGCCTGAACCTTGGGCCGTTGCATATGTCGAACCCTCCAGGAGGCCCACCGACGGAAGGTACGGGGAGAATCCCAACCGCCTTGGTCATTATTACCAGTACCAGGTGATCGTAAAGCCTTCGCCGCTTGACATCCAGGATGTTTATCTGGGAAGCCTGCGGCGACTCGGCCTGGATCCTCTGGAACACGACATCCGGTTCGTCGAAGACGACTGGGAATCTCCGAATGTCGGCGCATCCGGCATGGGCTGGGAGGTATGGCTCGACGGTATGGAAATAACACAGTTCACATATTTCCAGGTTGCGGGGAGCCAAAGGCTGGATCCGATTTCAGTGGAAATTACCTATGGGCTCGAGCGTATCGCGATGTATATGCAGGAAGTGGAAAGCGTCTACGATCTTAAATGGAACGACCGGTTGACCTATGGACAGGTTCACAAAAAAGGGGAATGGGAACTTTCCAGGTACAATTTCGAAGTGGCCGACGTGGACATGCTTTTAAATTTGTTCGATTTCTATGAGCGGGAGGCCTTAAGGGCAGGGAAGCTGGACCTGGTGCTGCCGACTTATGATTACTGTCTTAAATGTTCCCATACCTTCAATCTGCTGGATGCCAGGGGAGCCGTCAGCGTAACCGAGCGCACACACTATATCGATCGGATAAGACGCATGGCAAGGCTTGCAGGCCGCAATTATGTGAAACAGCGGGAAGATATGGGTTTCCCTTTGATGGAACGGGATAACGGGTGAGATTATGGTTGCCGAATTATTGTTCGAGATTGGAACGGAGGAGATCCCATCGGGCTATCTAGGTCAGGGACTTGCGGATCTGAAGGCTCTGAGCGTTTCTTGCCTGGCCGAAAACCGTATTGAATACGCGGGAGGAGTATTTACCTATGGAACACCCAGACGGCTTGTTCTCATCGTAAAGGCTGTCGCAGAAACTCAGCAGGACACGACCGAGGAGATGACCGGGCCGCCGGTCCGTGTGGCTTTTGACGGCCAGGGGAATCCAACAAAGGCGGCCGTCGGTTTCGCCGAACGCCAGGGAGTTCCGGTCGAAGCCCTCGACCGGGTTGAGACACCTAAAGGTGAATATTTGTTCCTGAAGCGCACGATACCCGGCAGACGGACCATAGATGTCCTGGCCGAGGTTCTGCCGGGGTTGATCGGCTCGATCCCGTGGCCCAAGTCTATGCGCTGGGGGAGGGTGTCAATGCCGTTCGTACGGCCGATCCACTGGATCACAGCGCTTTTCGGAGGGGAGGTGATTCCTTTCGAAGCTGCGGGGATAACCTCGAGTGCATATACATTCGGTCATCGCTTCATGGCCCCTGAAGGGGTGGAGGTTTGTTCGGTTGAAGAATATATGAACGCGATGGAGCGGGGATTTGTTGTGGTGGATCCTGCGGAGAGGCGGAACCTGATTCAAGATATGATCCGCAAGGCGGCATCCGGTTCCGGGGGAATCCCGGCCGACGACCCGGAGCTGCTTTCCACGGTCGCAAACCTGGTGGAATTTCCGTCGGCGGTTTGCGGGTCGTTCGACCGGGCTTTCCTGTCGCTTCCGGAGCCTGTGCTTGTGACGGCTATGAAGGAGCACCAGAAATATTTTTCGGTATATGATGAATCGGGTCGGCTTCTGCCCAATTTTGTAGCCGTCAACAATACCGTTGCAAAAGACGAGGCCGTGGTTGGAAAAGGCCACGAGCGGGTGTTACGGGCCAGGTTGGCCGATGCGGTTTTCTTTTTCGAAGAAGACAGGAAGAAACCTCTCACCGACCGGTTGGAAGATTTGGAAGGCGTGATTTTCCAGGCTGAACTTGGTACGTCCAGGGCAAAGGTGATTAGATTCTCCGAGTTGGCTGTTTCCTTGTCGCGACGTGTCGCTCCGGAATCCACCACAAGTGTCGAGCACGCGGCCAAGCTCTGTAAATGTGACCTGGTAACACAGGTGGTTGGAGAGTTTCCGTCGCTCCAGGGGGTTATGGGCGCTTCGTATGCAAGGTTGGAGGGATACGATGAAGAAATATGCCGGGCTATACAAGAGCACTATCTGCCCGTAAGGGCGGGCGATCAGGTGCCTTCCTCGGACGTCGCCGCGGTGGTTGGTGTTGCAGACCGCTTGGACAGCATAGTGGGATATTTCGCGATCGGGCTGGAACCCTCCGGAAATGCTGATCCCTTTGCACTCAGGCGCCATGCATTAGCGGTGCTCCGTATTCTGGAACAGAAAGGTTGGGAGGTGTCGCTGCGCCGGCTTGTGCGTGAAGATGCCGATATCCTTGCACGGGACGGAGGGATCGCGGTCCCGGAAGACACCGTTGACAGGGTCATGCAATTCTGCAAAGAGCGGTACAGGAGGATGTTACTGCGGGAAAACTACGATGTGGATTCCGTGGAATCGGTTTTATCGATCGATTTCGATTGGATTTCAAATCTTCGCACCAGAATAGAGCAGGTCGGCCGTTTTTCACGGGAATCGGAAAAATTCGGAGCCCTTTGCCTGACCTTCAAACGTGTCCGCAATATATTGAAAAAAGAAACCATGCGGTATCCTGTGGACCCCGGACTGTTCCGGGACGGATGCGAAACATCGCTTTGGGAGGCGGCCACAGCAGTTGAAGAAGGGATTTCTGAGCCACTACGCCTTCGGGATTATTATACAGCGGCCGTTAAGTTGACCGAACTCGGAAAGCCCGTGGATGATTTTTTCGACGGTGTTGAAATCATGACCGATGACGAAAGTTTAAGATTCAACAGGCTGGGAATGCTTCAGAGCATCGAAGATTTAATTCTGCAGGTGGCGGATTTTTCCAGGTTTCCTGTTTAAGCGGATTTTTTCGGTCTCACTTCTTTTTTACCAGAAGATACAGCTCGCCGTGGTGCTGCAGGTGGCCGGCCGCAGTTTCAGCATACTTACCGCTGCCCCAGAATATATCCGCACGCCCGGCGCCCTTAATGGCCCCTCCGGTATCCTGATTGATTACGAATGCGGAAAAAGGCTCCCAGGAGATGATATTTCCTCCGGCGCCGACGCGTGGCTTTTTGGTCGATATGAAGCAGAGGGCGCCCTTGGGAAAGATGTCGGCGTCGAGCGCTATGGATCTTTCCGGAGTCAGTGGAACACCGATATTCCCGACGATCGGGCCGTCCAGGATTCTAAAAAAAACATAAGAGGGATTGTATTCGAGCAGAGCTTCGACCTGATCCCGGTTTGAGGCAAAGTATCTCCTGATAGACTGCATGGATATTTTTTTCCGGCTGATCTTTCCCTGTTCGACGAGGTGCGCGCCGATACTGCGGTACGGGTGACCGTTTTTTGCTGCGTAGCCGGCCGTTATTATCCTGCCGTCTGGAAGTTTCAGGCGGCCTGACCCCTGTATATGAAGAAACGCCACATCCACCGGGTTCTTTAGCCAGGCGATTTCCAGGCCGCGTCCTTTCAAAACCTGCCCGGCTTCTATCTCGCTGCGGGAATAGTAGGGCACCACATTGCACCCGTCAATCCTGGCTGTCAGATATTCACCTTTGAATCGGGGATTGAAGAGACCGAGATCGATTCTTATCATGTCGTTCGGGGGGCTGTATATGGGATGCTTGAATGTTTCATCGGGCTCGAGCGCCGCTTCGAAAAGGGGTTCATAGTAACCGGTGAACAATACCTTTCCGGTGTCCCGGCCTCCGGATGCTTTTAGTATTTCGAAATTGCGGCGTATGTGTTTTTCGAGGCTTTCCGGGTCAGGATATTTTTCGACAAGGTGAAGGAGCAATTCCTGGCTTTCCCTGATGTAACCGGGAGTGAAAGATTTTTTCCCATATTTGAATTGATGATCCGGGGGCAGCTTGACCAGATATGTTATGTTCCGATTGATGGCGGCCGCGAGCGATTCGACCGGGAGATCGTCCTTAAAGGCGGGGATTGAAAAACCGGTTTCCGAAATCACCTCATCTTGTTCGTGTTGTTCGTGAAGTACGGTGCCGCGACCGGGCACGCAGCCCACTGCAAGCCCTAATAACAATGCAAGAAACAATGTGCAGATCCGGTGAATGAAATGCGGAGCCAAATTTTTCCCTCCTCAGGATGTATTGATGGTTGCGTTAGATCCAGGCTATTAGAAAACCGGATTATTTTCAATATATGTGTACACGCGCGGAGGGATCCGGTGTGGTTATTTTTCTAGTGCGGTGTGGAATTTTTTACACGCTTTCGACAAAAAATGACTGTCCTTGAAAAGCCAAAAAGGTTTTATGCCACTTTTTTTGTTATATTTTCAATATGTTATGAGATTACTGTAAATAATGGTTCTTTTTGGTAATATATGGCATGATGGTTGCTTAATAGAAGAATATGAGAGAGTTTGTTCAGGCGGAAATGAAGGAGAATCGATTGGATTATACACAGAGAACGCTGAAAGAATCGGTTGGCTGCACCGGGGTGGGACTTCATTCCGGTCAGCGTGTTCGGTTGACGATTAAGCCTTCAGCATCCAATGCCGGCATCAGGTTTGTACGCACCGACCTGGCGGGCCGTCCGTCGGTTAAGGCGTGTTTTGAGAATGTGGTCGATACGACTCTCGCCACGACTCTTGGATCGAACGGGTGCCGGGTGTCAACCGTCGAGCATGTGCTGGCGGCTCTTTTTGGATTTGGTATAGACAATGCGGTGATTGAGCTCGACGGGGCCGAAGTACCGATTATGGACGGCAGCGCCGCCCCTTTTGTTTTTTTGCTCAAGAGTGCCGGGATCCGGCAGCAGCCAGCCCCGAAAAATTTTATGGTGATCCGTAAACCGTTTAAGGTCGACGACGGTGCAAGATCCGTTGCTATCTACCCTTCACGTGAACTAAAGATTACCTACACAATCGATTTTGATCACCCACTGGTTCGCAACCAGTGTTTTTCCTTGAATTTTTCCGGGAAAGACTTTGTTAGGGAAATCAGCAAAGCACGTACCTTCGGGTTTCTCAAGGATGTTCAGATGCTTAAAGACAACGGATTCGCCAAGGGAGGCTCCCTGGACAACGCCGTTGTGATAGATGAAAACCGCGTGCTGAACGAAGACGGTCTTAGGTACAAGGACGAGTTCGTGCGGCATAAGGTTCTTGATTTTATCGGAGATCTATCGGTTATAGGGTGTCCGGTGATCGGGCATTTTGTCGTAAACAAATCGGGTCATTTTCTGAACCAATTGATGTTGAGAGAATTCACGAAGGCCACGGATCACTGGAAATTGCTCAGCTTTGAACATCCCGAAACAGAGAGCCGGGAACGTGTAAAACTCCCGGCCTTATGGCTGCCGGAGCCGGCTGCCGCATAATGAACGTATAATCATCGGGCTGAATCGCAGGAAGATGCGAAAGAGCCCTGAAGGGAGGCCGCCCAGACCGGTATTGTTCCGGCGGGCGGCTTCTTTATTTTATGAACTGCAGTTGCATGTCGTTCGGTGGGAGCGATTTGCAATCGCGATCTTTCTTCCCCCGCAGTTGCGTGCAAGATCGCGGTTAAAAACCGCTCCCACAGTTTGAAGTCCCGTGTAGTTCCTGTGGGAGCGATTTGCAATCGCGATCTTGCTCTGCCTGAAGTGGTTATGAAAATATCTTCCTTGTCCTTCGGCGTCGGTATCGGTATCGGCGTCGTCTGTTTTTCAAGTAGTGCCCCCCGGCCCGGCCATTATTCCTCTTGATGTAAATCGTTGTCAGTGGAGCGCAAGCGAAGCGGTTGTCGTTGTCGTAATCGATATCATATCGGCGTCGGGATCGGTATCGGGATCGAAAGGGCTCCAGAATCAAAAATCGACCCCGTCACCAACACCAACACCGCCGCGCAGCGGCGCCACCAACACCAACACCAACACTAACACCGCCGCACAGCGGCGCCACCAACACCGCCGCGTAGCGGCGCCACCAATGTTGGATCAGGGTCCGCTCCCGTCCTTGCTTTCCAGTCATTTCTTCCTTATACTAACACGTTCATAAAGTTGATTTTTCAGGCGGATTCAAATATTTGGTCCACTCTGCGACTGGAAGGTTAAGTGGCTATTTTTAAAAGACAACTACGGTCAATAACT